>NZ_KV815083.1:69178-90838 GCF_001814145.1 Prevotella sp. HMSC073D09
CGTTTAGCGGCATTTTACCCTGCGTTTTGCACCAAAATGCCTTGCGTTTAGCACCAAAACGCACCGCATTTAGCACCAAAACGCAGTGTATTTAGCACCAAAACGCAGTGTATTTAGCAGCATATTGCACTGAATTTAGCAGCAAATCGCCCAAAATATGGTGCAAATGGCTGTTCTTTTAAATAAAAATTCATTTTACCGCATTCACAAACTACCCCCATTTGCATCAAAACCAACCTTCGCGAGAATTGATTTTTTGCGGTCGGATGTTAGGTTGGCGGACAAAAAGGCAGTCATAATGTTAAAAATCTTACTAAAAAGTAGACAAAAACTGATGGGTTGACAAGGTGATATGAGGTAGATGGGCAGTTGACAAGGTTGATGAAGTAACAAGCAGTCGGGCAAACAAAGTAATAGTCGCAGCCATATTTCACCATCATCAGTTGACAAGTTGCCATACCAACAACGCTGTAAACAGCTATCTATCAATGGGCTTACACAATCCAATAAAACGGACTAATATTTACGAAGAAAAGAAGATAAAGTTATTCAAAACAAGAAACTAAAACCACAACAAAACACAACAAGTTTCCAAAACAAAAATATAAAACACTGATAGTCAATCGTTTGACAAATATTAACGCGTTAAAAGTTATCCAAAACGAACAACCTATTGATATTTAAAGTATCTTTGCAGTAATAATTCAACAACAAAATAACGAACCTAATAATACACCCTCACGAGAATGATACAGACAGTTGTAAAGAGAGACGGACGCATCGTGGGCTTTAACGAGCAAAAGATAATGGCCGCCGTACGCAAAGCGATGCTCCACACCGACAAAGGCGAAGACGAAAGATTGGTTCAGCAGATAGCAGACCGCATCGGATTTGTGGGAAAACCGCAAATGACGGTGGAAGACATCCAAAACCAAGTGGAGATGGAACTGATGAAGAGTAGCCGAAAAGATGTGGCTAGGGCTTACATTTCTTATCGAAACCAACGCAGCGTGGCAAGAAAGGCCAAAACGCGCGACGTGTTTTTGGAGATTATCAACGTGAAAAACAACGACATTACGCGCGAAAACGCCAACATGAACGCCGATACGCCGGCCGGAATGATGATGAAGTTTTCGAGCGAAACCACTAAGCCGTTCGTTGACGACTACCTGTTGAGCGAAGAAAGCAGGGAGGCCGTACGCCAAAATCGCCTGCACATACATGATAAGGACTATTACCCAACAAAGTCGCTTACCTGCTGTCAGCACCCGCTAGATCACATCTTGGAACGAGGATTCTCGGCCGGACACGGCTCATCGCGTGCGGCCAAGCGTATCGAAACGGCCAGTGTGTTGGCTTGCATCTCGCTGGAAACGGCACAAAACGAGATGCACGGCGGACAGGCAATACCCGCTTTCGACTTTTATCTCGCCCCTTACGTTCGTGCCAGTTTCGTAGAAGAGGTCAAGGCCTTGGAGGAGCTTACGGGCGAAAACTATGCCCATATATATAATAAGGAGATAAACGACTATCTGAAAAAGCCGCTCGACGGGCTTGAAGGCGAGGCGCGCATCGTGCAACATGCTATCAATAAGACCGTGGCTCGTGTGCACCAAGCTATGGAGGCCTTCATTCATAACATGAACACCATCCACTCGCGCGGTGGAAATCAAGTGGTATTCTCGTCGATTAACTATGGCACCGACACTTCGGCAGAGGGCCGTTGCGTTATCCGCGAATTGCTGAACAGCACCTACGACGGCGTTGGAAACGGCGAAACAGCCATCTTCCCCATACAGATATGGAAGAAAAAGCGCGGCGTGAACTATCTGCCCACAGACCCAAACTACGACCTTTATTGCCTAGCATGCAAGGTTACGGCACGACGTTTCTTCCCTAACTTCCTCAACTTAGACGCCACCTTCAACCAAAGCGAGGCATGGAAGGCCGACGACCCTAAGCGTTACATGCACGAAGTGGCTACGATGGGCTGCCGAACACGCGTTTTTGAGAACAAGTACGGCATGAAGACCTCGGTGGGAAGAGGCAACCTGTCGTTCTCTACCATCAACATTGTGCGGTTGGCCATCGAGTGTATGGACATTGCCGACAAGGATGCGCGCATAAACAGTTTCTTTGCCAAGCTAGACAACATGCTCGACGTGGCCGCAAGGCAGCTTAACGAACGCTACGACTTCCAAAAGACGGCTATGGCCAAGCAATTCCCCTTGCTGATGCGTAGCCTTTGGACAGGCGCAGAAAATCTTTCGCCCGACGACACCATAGAAAAGGTTATCAACCAAGGCACTTTAAGCATCGGCTTTATCGGTTTGGCAGAATGCCTTAAAGCCTTACTTGGCGTGCATCACGGCGAAAGTGACGAGGCACAGCAGCTGGGGTTGCGCATTGTAGACTACATGCGGTGCCGTTGCAACGAGTTTTCGGAGAAGTATCACCACAATTTCAGCTTGCTGGCAACGCCTGCCGAAGGTTTATCGGGCAAGTTTACCAAGATAGACCGCAAGAAGTTTGGCGTATTGGAAGGCATTACCGACCGCGACTATTACACCAACTCGAACCACGTGCCGGTATATTACAAATGTAGCGCACGCCATAAGGCCGAGGTGGAGGCACCTTACCACGAGATGACGAGGGCTGGACACATCTTTTATGTAGAGATGGACGGCGATGCCACACACAATCCGCAAGCCATCATGAACGTGGTAGACATGATGGACCACTACAACATGGGCTATGGCAGCGTTAACCATAACCGCAACCGTTGTTTGGACTGCGGATTTGAAAATGCTGAGGCCAACTTGGAGGTTTGTCCGCAATGCGGCAGCAAGCACTTAGACAGGTTGCAACGCATTACGGGTTATCTTGTTGGAACAACAGACAGGTGGAACAGCGGTAAGTTGGCCGAGTTGAAAGACAGGGTGATACACGAAACGGAATGAGGCACGCAATAAAACGAGCGTGGCAGCAGTTTGCAAGGCAGAACACGCATTACAAACAAACATCGAAGTGGCGCATGATAGGGTGCGTCGCTTTCGAAATAGGATACATATAAGCACAACACGATGATGGCTGACAACAAATATACATTGCGCGTGCTGTCTATTATTGAAGACACCACCGTAGACGGCCCCGGATTTAGAACCTGCATATATTGTGCAGGGTGCACTCACGCGTGCGAAGGCTGCCACAACCCACAATCGTGGAACAGGGATGGCGGCGAAGAAATGAACATCGGGCGCATCATGCAGGTGATTAAGGCCGACCCGTTTGCCAATGTTACGTTCAGCGGCGGCGACCCAATGCTGCAAGCAGAGGCGTTTACGGCATTGGCCAAAGAGATAAAACGACAGACGAAGAAAGACATTTGGTGCTACACGGGCTTTACTTTCGAGGCCTTACTTAAAGACAAAGGCAGGCGTGCTTTGCTCGAACAGCTTGATGTGCTTGTAGACGGACCATTTGTTCGCTCACTCCGCGATGTGGGATTGCGCTTTCGTGGCAGCTCCAACCAGCGTCTTATTGATGTGCAAACATCGCTGGCAAGGGGCAAAGTGGCTCTTTGGCAAGGGTAACTGATGGGAAAAGCGTTGTGCTAAACGCTAAATGATAAAGGTTCCGTTTCGAACAATTCGAAACGGAACCTTTATTGTGTTGGGAAAAACGCCATCGCATTGAGAAAATCACCCTTATCAACAGGGGATTTTCAAGGCTTTCAAACGATGCAGGGCGCATGTTCTTTGCCGCCTAACATTTTTATGTGATGGGCATTGGCGCACGTGCTTGCTGCAAAAGGCAGCCACAAACGCGCTTGTCACAGCTTGTTTTTCTAATCTAATTGCAGTGCAACACCGTTGGCGGCTGCCATTCGGCGCATGTTCATCACCGCATAGCGCATGCGGCCCAAGGCCGTATTGATGCTCACATTGGTGAGTTCGGCTATCTCTTTGAACGACAGATTTTGGTAGAAACGCATAAATACAACCTCTCGCTGAGTGATTGGCAAAAGGTTCATCATGCGTTGCACATCACGCAACACCTGTTCTTTTACAAAGTGGTTTTCGATATTCGCGTCGAGAACGCTAGTCGAATCGCCATAGAGGTCGTTTTCATTGTACACCTCCATCGTCTTCTCGTTCTTCTGACGCCTGTACCAGTCCATCACCGCATTATGCGCAATGCGCAGCATCCAGGAAACGAACTTTCCGCTAGAACTGTACTTGCCTTCGTGAAGTTTGGAGATGATTTTAACGAACGTTTCTTGGAACAAATCCTCCGCCATACTCCTGTCGTGTACAATGAACAAGATATAAGAAAACAGCCTCGATTGGTTGCGTTCAAGCAACAAGTCGAAAGCTTTGTTGTTCCCATTGACGTAAGACATGGCCAATTCTTCGTCGGTCATTTCGCTAATCTTAATCATTTTCTAATGGTTTTGATATGGAGTACAGTTCTGTCGATAGGCTCTACTTTTTAGTTATTGTATTTCTAGCGTTAAAAATTCTTTGCAAAGTTATGTATTTTTGCGGTCTTTACCAAATGTTTTAACGTAAATCGCCCTATTCAAGCGAAGAAAGGCGAACCAAACTGCGCTTTACTGAAAAACAGAACAACCGTTGGCGCGCAAGCATTTGAACAAAAGGACGGGAAAGTCTAGCTGTAACAATTTTGAAAGCTTGGCTGTTTTAGATACGACACGAGCTGCCGGTTTAAAGGTGTCGGCTACCATTGTGACCTCCGTATGGGTTTCGGGTCTTGTTGGGCTTTCGTGAGTCACAACGAGAGGATAGCCATGAGAAATCTAACCCGATAGCACTAAACCCGTCGCAATAGACTTTTCAAAGGGTTGCCAACGGATGTTTTTAGTATGGGTAGGCTATGTTTGCTGTACTTTTGGAGATAAATCAATGGCTTATTTGTGTTTGTTTGCAAGCTTGTGTTGTGCATTCCACATAAAATATAAGCCGATAGCAACGAGTGGTAAGGATAGGATTTGGCCCATGTCGAGCACTAAATGATGCTCGAAATCTACCTGTACCTCTTTGATAAACTCAACAAAGAAACGGAAAGTAAATACAAGTGTTAGGCAGTAGCCAAAGAAAAAGCCAGAGCCGATGGTTGTTTTCTCTTTGCGCATTTTGTAGAGCAACACGCCTAAACAAAACACGATGGCATAGAAAACGGCCTCGTATAGCTGTGCAGGATGGCGTGGAAGTGGGTCTACACGAGTGAAAACAAAAGCCCAAGGCACGTCTGTTGCTTTGCCGATAATCTCTGAATTCATTAGGTTTCCAAGCCTAATGGCCATTGCTGTGAATGGGGCGGCAAAGCCAATGCTGTCTAACACAAACAGGTATTTCATCTTCATTTGTCGGCAATACAGGTACAATGCAATGAGAAGTCCTATAACACCGCCGTGAGAGGCTAGTCCTGCGTAGCCTGTGTACCGCCATCCGCCGTCGGAAAGAAAGCGAATAGGGAGGAACATCTCAACAAAATGTTTGAAACTTCCGAAGAAATAGCTAGGTTCGTAAAACAGGCAATGTCCCAAACGTGCCCCCAATAGCACCCCGAAGAAAACATAAACAAAGAGTGATGCAAACTTGGAGTCGGCTATTTTGTATTCTTTGAAGAGGCGCGCCACGATATAGGTGGCACCGATAAGGCCGATGCCCCAAAGCATACCATACCATCGTATGGCAAAAAAGCCTAGGTTGATAATGTCCGTAGGCGGATTCCAGTGGATGTAGTTCATGTCTTTGAATTTTGAGGTTGTGGGGGGTTATGGACGTTAGCTTAGATATTGTGAACTTCTGGGTTTCTAATCTTGCTGTTTCTCTGTCTTTAAACTGTCCTTGCGCTTATTGTTTCGAGGAATTGTTAGTTTGCTGGTTGCGTACGAATTCAGATACTTAGAAACTCAGAAATTCATAAACTTAAAGACTTAGAGGCTCATGAACTCATAAACTCAAAGGCCCATAAGCTTAAAAACTCAAAAGCCCAAAAGCTCATAAACTTAAAAACTCATGAACTTATGAACTTAAAAACATTCATAAGCCCTAAAAGTACGAACGCCCCCACGTCGTTTGCAACTGCGTGAGGGCGTGTTTGGCTATTTCGTGTAGCGCGTTCGTTAGAACGGCAGGTCGTCCGAACTGTCTTCTGCGGGCGCGTCTTGCGCTGGTGGGAAACCAGCAGGAGCTGCACTTGCGGTTTGTTGTGGCGGGAAGCCCGCTGGTGCTGCTTGTGTGGCTTGTGGCGCGGCGGCAGGAACACCGAATTGTGCAGGGTCTACCAGGCGAACGTCGTAGGCGCGGATGCTGTTAAACCAGCGTCCTTGATATTCGTGAGCATCGATGTCGAACGACACCATCACTTCTTGTCCCACTTGCACGTTGAAACGCGCAATTCTATCGGCACCAAACACCGAGAAAACCATTTTGTGGGGATAAGCCTCGTGTGTTTCAATGACGTATTCTTGCACCTTCCATTCTCCTTTGGCAGAAACTCCCGTCTTTTCGGGGAGTACAGCAATGACTTTACCTTGTATGTCCATTGTATATGTCCTTATATGTTTAATGTGATAATATTAGTTGCTTTCTCACGAAACGGGGACCGATAGCCCGTTTTTGTAGTGCGAAGATAATAATTTAGTTCTGAAAACTAAACTTTTCAATCTTTTTTTTTGCTAATAAGCGCGATTTTAGTATTTTTGTGCTTATAAACTTCATATCGTGCAGGGCAATTTTACATTGTCTTGTGCGGTGGAGTGTAACCGTGCCATAATTAAAATAACGATAAATACTGATGAAATTTTCAATCTCAAGTTCGGCATTAAGTAGCAAATTGCAAAACTTGGCCAAGACGCTAAGCGCGAAACCGTCTACGCCTATTCTCAATAACTTTCTTTTTGAAGTGGTTGACGGCGTGCTGACACTTACCACTAGCGACAGCGAAACGACGATGAAGGCTACGTTGAAACTGGACGAAAGCGACAGCAACGGCCGCTTTACCGTGCCTAGTCGTACCATTCTCGATGCAACTCGCGAACTGCCCGACCAACCTTTGCACTTCGACATCAACTTGGAGACTATGGCTGTGCAGATAACTTACCAGAACGGCGTGTACAACTTCACGGCTCAGTCGGCCGAAGAATATCCCCGTAACAAGGAACTGGCTGCTGATGCGGCAAGCATACAGATGGAGTCGGCGGTGCTGCTCAACAGCATCGTGCGTTCGATTTTCGCCACGGGGCAAGACGAATTGCGCCCCATCATGAACGGAATTTACTTCGATTTGAAGGAAGATGGGTTGGCCATCGTTGCCACCGACGGGCATAAGTTGGTGAAAAACAAGAACAGCGCCATCCGTTCAGAAGTGAAACGCTCTTTTGTGTTGGCTAAAAAACCTGCGTCGCTGCTGCGAAATATCCTCACGAAAGACGCCACGATGGTGGAAATTAAGTTCGACGACCGCAATGCAGAAGTGCATTTCCCCAACGGAATGCTGTCGTGCCGATTGGTAGAGGGCAACTATCCCAACTACGAATCGGTTATACCGAAAGACAATCCCAACCAAATTACCCTGGACCGCAAGGGCTTGGTGAGCGTGCTACGCCGCGTTTTGCCTTTCGCCAGCGAGAGCAGTCAGCTCATTCGCCTGCACATAGAGCAGGGATTGATTGAACTTTCGTCTGAAGATATCGACTTCGCCACTAGCGCCAAAGAAAGTATGGTGTGCGATTACGTGGGCATTCCCATGAACATTGGCTTTAAAGGCAGTGTGTTGGGCGACGTGCTTAACAACCTCGACTGCGACGACGTGGTGGTACAACTTGCCGATCCCAGCAAGGCCGCATTGGTTTTGCCCGCTGTTCAGCCTGAGAACGAAGAGGTGTTGATGCTCATCATGCCCATGATGCTCAACGATAACTGATGCCAGTAGCGCGTAGCCATGTGGTGGGTTGGGGTGTGCAACTTGCTTTTGCTGCCCTGCCGCGCCGCCATTGACAAACTAACTCCGTAACAGTGTAAATGAAACTGAACCTAACCCGTCCGCTCGTTGTCTTCGACTTGGAGACAACAGGGTTGGACTTGGTCAACGACCGCATCATACAAATATCGTATATCAAGATTTATCCCGATGGAAAGGAAGAGCGAGAGAATCTCTTGGTTTATCCCCAAAGGCCTATTCCCGACGAGGTGAGCGAGTTGACGGGCATCACAACCGACTTGGTGGAAGACGCTCCGACATTCGAAGAACTTGCACCTCGCCTTAACGAGGTGTTCAAAGGCTGCGACTTCGCTGGCTTTAACTCCAACCATTTCGACATTCCCATGCTTGCCGAGGAGTTTTTGCGTGCCGAAATAGACTTCGATTTCTCTTCGGCACGGCTCATCGATGCGCAGACCATCTTCCACAAAATGGAGAAACGCAACCTCGCCGCCGCCTACAAGTTTTATTGTGGTAGAAAGATGGAAGACGATTTTGAGGCTCATCGCGCCGACCAAGACGCAGAAGCCACTTACCGTGTGCTGTTGGGCGAACTAGAAAAGTATTCGGAGGCTAACCAAGAAGAGCCAGAACGGGTGTTGCCTAACGACATGGACTACCTTGCCGAGTTTTCAAAAAACAACGATAATGTTGACTTCGCCGGCCGAATAGTGTGGCGACCGGTGCTTGATGGCAAGGGAAACGAGATGCTGGACAGCAAGGGACAGGTGATAAAGAAAGAATACTTTAACTTCGGTAAGTATAAAGGTAGCGCCGTTGACGAGGTGTTGCAGCGCGATCCCGGCTATTACAATTGGATGTTACAGGCCGATTTCACCAACAACACCAAGCAAGTTCTTACGCGTATTAGGTTAAAGGGCTTTGGCGGACGTTGATGTCGGCTGCTCGCCTTTTAAAGTTTCTGCGACACATGTTGAAAGGAAAGAAAATTGTTTTAGGCATTACGGGTAGCATTGCCGCTTACAAAGCCTGCCTTATTTTGCGCCTGCTGGTGAGGCAAGGAGCCGAAGTGCAGGTTGTGATAACCGAGGCAGGCAAGCAGTTTATCACGCCCGTTACGCTCTCTGCACTAAGTGGAAAACCCGTAGTGAGCGAGTTTTTCGCAGCGAGCGACGGCACATGGCACTCGCATGTCGACCTAGGTATCTGGGCCGATGCGATGCTTATTGCGCCATGCACGGCCAGTTCGTTGGGCAAGATGGCTCATGGCATTGCCGATAACATGCTTATCACAACCTATCTCTCGATGAAAGCGCCTGTGTTTGTTGCGCCTGCTATGGACTTAGACATGTATGCCCACCCCTCAACGCAAGCCAATATAGACAGGCTTAGGCAGGTGGGCAACATCATTATCGAGCCGCAAGCTGGCTTTTTGGCCAGTGGGTTGGAAGGAAAAGGGCGTATGGAAGAGCCCGAAAGTATCGTGGCCACGCTTGAAAAGTATTTTGAAGACGAGGATAACGGCCATGCTTGTGCACCCCAAGGGCCGTTGAGGGGCAAGAAAGTGCTGATTACGGCCGGCCCAACTTACGAGAGGATAGACCCCGTTCGCTTTATCGGCAACTACTCTTCGGGAAAGATGGGCTTTGCCTTAGCCGAAGAATGCTGCCGAAGAGGTGCCGACGTGGTGCTTGTCGCTGGTCCTGTAAGCTTGCAATCTTCTGCTGCCATTAGGCGCATCGACGTGGAAAGTGCCGACGAGATGCACGCCGCTTGCTGCGCCGAGTTTGCCAATGCCGATGCCGCAATATTGTGTGCAGCCGTGGCCGACTTTAAACCTGCTGCCGTTGCTGCGCAAAAGATAAAGCGCGAAGGGGATGGACTTACCTTAGAGCTTGCCGCTACGCACGACATTGCCGCGGCTTTGGGAAGGGAGAAAAAAGAAAATCAGGTGCTGGTTGGGTTTGCCTTGGAAACCAATAACGAGGAAACGAACGCGCAAAAGAAACTCGAAAGCAAGAACTTAGACTTCATTGTGCTGAACTCTCTGCGCAACGAGGGCACTTGTTTTGGAACAGACAACAACAAGGTAAACATTATTTCGGCTACTGAGAAAAGGCAGTTCGGCTTTAAATCGAAGGCAGAAGTGGCCAAAGATATTGTTGATTATTTGTGCGAAAGGATGAAAAGATGAAAAAGAAGCCTCACCCCCAACCTCTCTCCAAGGGGAGAGGGGAGTGGTATGCCTAGTGTCTTTGCCACTCTGTCACCAAGTGTTTGGCTTAACTCCATAACGTTTAAAGGTGAAAGGGTGAAAAGGTGAAAGGGTGAAAAAATGGCTAACGCCACCTATACATTTGGCTTAACTTTTAAAGGTGAAAGGGTGAAAAGGTGAAAGAGTGAAAAAATGGCTAACGCCACCTATACATTTGGCTTAACTCCATAACTCCTTAACTCCATAACTCCTCCTATATATAATAAGGTGTATAACTCTGCAATAAGACATTTGGCTTAACTCCATAACTCCTTAACTCCATAACTCCTATATATAATAAGGTGTATCTGCAAATGAAGATAAAGATTGCGTTTTTGTTGGGCTTACTGATGGTTTGCCGTGGCGCGTTCGCACAAGAGTTGCGAGCGAAAGTCACTGTGAACGCCAGTCAGGTGCAAACCACCGAGACGGCGGTGTTCGACAACTTGCAACAAGCCATCGAACAATTTGTGAACAACCGACAATGGACCCACTTGCAGTTTAGGGATAACGAACGTATTGTCTGCAACTTCAACATCACCGTACAGCAATACGACCGCGAGGCCAATCGTTTCTCGTGTAAAGCTTTGATACAGGCCAACCGCCCCGTGTTCAATGCCTCTTACTCTTCTATTTTGTACAACAATACCGACAACGACTTCAATTTCGACTACTCGCAGTTCGACCAATTGGAGTTAAACGAAGACAACCTTTCCAACCAACTTACCGCTCTGTTGGCCTATTATGCCTATCTCATCATCGGGTTAGACCTTGATAGCTTTGCGCCTATGGGCGGCGAAGACGTACTTCAACGTTGCATGACCCTTGTGAATAATGCTCAAAACCTTCCGTTTGCTGGTTGGAAATCGTTTGACAACGACCGAAATCGTTTCGCCATCATCAACGATTATCTCGATGGAGCCATGCAACCCTTCCGCCAATTGCAGTACGATTATTACAGAAAGGGACTAGACGAGATGGTTAACAACGCAGAACGAGGACGCGTAAACATCACCACAGCACTAGAAGAGGGACTGAAACGTAGCAGGGAAAACAAGCCATTGAGCATGTTGCCGCAGATATGGACCGACTATAAGCGCGACGAACTGGTGCAGGTTTACCAAGGAAAAGGCACACAAAAAGAGAAACAAGCCGTGTACGAACTGCTGTTTAAAATCAATGCAAGCCAAAACAATGCTTGGGAAAAAATAAAAGAATGACATGCTAACACAACTATATATTAAGAATTTCGCACTTATCGACGAGCTAGACATGGACTTTCGTTCGGGCTTTTCGGTGATAACAGGCGAAACAGGAGCAGGAAAGAGCATCATACTTGGTGCGCTTGGCCTTGTTATGGGGCAGCGAGCCGACGTGAAAAGCATTAAGCACGGAGCCGAGAAGTGCACCGTTGAGGCGCATTTCAACATCGCCCACTATGGGTTAGAGCCTTTTTTCGAGCAGAACGACCTAGACTACGACGCCAACGACTGCATCATTCGCCGCGAGATAAATGTTTCGGGCAAGAGTCGCGCGTTCATTAACGATGCCCCTGCGCCGCTAGCGTTGGTCAAAGAACTGGGCGAACGTCTCATCGACATTCATAGTCAGCATCAAAACCTTTTGCTAAATAAGGAAGATTTTCAGCTCAACGTTATCGACCTTATCGCCCAAAACTCCGCCCAACTGGCCGAGTATGCCGAGGCATACGATAAATATAAGGCGGCCGAGAAAGAGTTGCGGCAGCTGGAAGAGCTTATCAGTGGCAACAAAGAGCGCGAAGACTACCTGCGTTTTCAGCACGCCGAGTTGGAAGAGGCCAAGTTGGAAGACGGTCAGCAGGAAAGTTTGGAGCAAGAGTCAGAAATGATGTCGCATGCCGAAGACATTAAGGCGGCACTTTATCAAGCTGTTGAAGGCATCGATGGCGAAAGCAATAGCATGCTTGGCAGCTTGCATACCTATGTCGGCAAGTTGCACGATATCGAAGAAATATATCCCAACGTAAAAGAATTGGCCGAACGACTGGATAACTGTTATGTCGAACTGAAAGACATTGCCCAAGACTTGGGTTCGCAGGTAGAGGACGTTGACTTCGACCCGCAACGCCTTGACGAGATAACACAACGGTTGAACATCATCTATTCGCTTGAAAAGAAATACCGACTAGATAGCGTGGCCGAGCTTATCGCCATGCACAACGACATAAAGCAACAGCTGCAACACATCGACAACGGCGACGCCGACTTGGAAGAAATGCGCAAGAAGAAGGAGCAGATGTTGGCCATTTGCACCGAGAAAGCCGCAAAACTAACCGCCATTCGTCAAGAAAAGGCGCAGCAGATAGAACAGCAATTGCAGTCTATGCTGATGGAATTGGGCATCCCCAAGGTGCAGTTCAAAATAGCGTTGAGTGCCAAAGAGCTGTCGCCCAACGGCTGCGACAAGGTTTCTTTCCTTTTCAGTGCCAACACCAACACGGCTTTACAGCCCGTAAGTCAGGTGGCATCGGGTGGAGAAATCGCCCGTGTGATGCTCTCGTTGAAGGCGATGATAAGCAATGCGGTTAAGTTGCCCACCATTATCTTCGACGAAATAGACACAGGCGTTAGTGGAAGAGTGGCCGAAAAGATGGCCAATATCATGGCCGATATGGGCAAAACAGATAGGCAGGTGATTGCCATTACCCACTTACCGCAGATTGCCGCGCTGGGTACGACCCATTATATGGTGTCGAAAGAAGAGACCGACCAAGGCACGGTGAGCCACATGAGCCTGCTCAACCCTAGCGAACGCGTTGGCGAAATAGCCAAGATGTTGAGCGGTAGCGACGTATCGGCCGCAGCCATAGACAACGCCAAGACACTGCTTGGCATACAATAATATACAGAAACAGTAATATATGAAATCAGTTTTCTTATCCTTGCTCTTCACATGCTTTGCCCTCGGTGCACAAGCACAGTCGGCTAATGTGCAGAAAGTTTTGAAATCGGTGTTCAGTCTCACCACATTTAAGAAAGACGGAAGTCTCCTTGCCTCGGGTAGGGGCGTGTTTGTGGGAGCTAATGGCGAGGCGGTGAGTACGTGGGCACCCTTTGTTGGAGCCGACAGTGCCATTGTGATAGATGCCAATGGCAATAAGCACACCGTGGATGTAATATATGGTGCAAGCGAGGTTTACGACCTTTGTAAGTTTAAGGTTAACGCCATTACCACGCCCGCACCAGCCGCTAAAACCCAAATGCCTGTGGGGGCGCGTGCTTGGCTTGTGCAGTATTCCACAGGAAGAACGCAAACAAGCGCATTGAAAGTGAAAAAGGCCGAGCCGTTTATGACCGATTGCTACTTCTATCAGTATGACGGACAGCCCGAAAGTATACACGTAGGCTGTCCTGTAACCAACGAGAAAGGCGAGGTTATGGGCTTGTTGCAGCACTCCAAGCTCAGCGGCGACTACAATTCCGTTGATGTTCGCTTTGCCGAAACCTTTAAAACTACGGGCCTGTCGGTAAACGAACCCATCTTAAAACAAACCACCATACGTATGGCCTTGCCCGATAAGCAAGACCAAGCCCTACTTATGCTGATGCTCGAAACGGGGCAAACGTCACCCTCGCGCTACCTGCGCTATGTGGAAGACTTTATCCATAAGTTCCCTAAGTCGGTTGAAGGCTATGTTTCGCAGGCGGAGTTTTATCTCGCCCGAAACGACTTTGGCAAAGCCAATGCCACCATGCAGACAGCTTTGAGTATGGCCGACAAGAAAGACGAGGCACATTATAATTTGGCCAAACTTATCTATCAAAAGGAGATAAAACAAGCCAACATGCCTTATCCACAATGGAACTTAGACCTCGCATTGGCCGAAACAAACAAGGCCTACGCCCTTAATCCGTTGCCTTTGTACAAGCATTTGGAGGCACAAATCGTCTATTTCAAGGGCGAATACGCCAAGGCTTACGAACAGTTTATGGCTCTGACGAAGACCAATCTTCGCAATGGCGAACTGTTTTACGAGGCAGCGCAGTGCAAACAACAGCTAAAAGCACCCTTCGAGGAGATTTTAACCTTGCTAGACAGTGCCGTAACAGCGCAAGATGCCCATCTTTCTGCCCCTTACGTGCTGGCTCGCGGTACGGCTTTGCATGGTGCGCAGCAATACAAGAAGGCTATGGCAGACTATAACCGCTATGATAGCTTGATGTTGGGGCGTGCCTCGCACGACTTCTATTATACGCGTGCACTGTGCGAAGTGCAGTTGCGCCAGTTCCAACAGGCGCTCAACGACTTTGCCCACGCCATTGTGCTTAATCGCACAGAGCCCACCTACTATGCCGAGTTAGCCCAATTGCAGTTGCGCGTTAACCAAAAAGAAGACGCTGTTGTTACGGCCGACTTGGGCTTGCGCATTGCTCCCAATTATCCCGATCTTTACCTCATTAAGGGCTTGGCCTTGGTAAACGACAACAAAAAGGCAGAAGGCCTGGCGGCATTGAACAAGGCTAAGGAACTGGGCGACACACGGGCCGACGACCTGATAAAGAAGTATAAGTAGAAACGAACGTGGCTTGGGGCGGGTAAAACCCCAACAGGCAGTAGCCTAATGGGTTTTCTTGCCTATGTGCATCCGCACGAAGAATGCCTTGCCTCACGCCCTTTCGCACCCAACGAACAACCCTTGGGCTGCATCAGTTGCAGTCATTCATCGCATAATGGAACAACAATATCCCTCTGCCCTCTTAGAAAAAGCGGTGGCCGAATTTAGTAGGCTACCAGGCATTGGCCGCAAAACGGCCCTTCGGTTGGTGCTGCATCTGCTGAAAACACGCGTTGAGGACGTGGAGAATTTTTCCTCCTCCATCCTCAAAGTGCGTAAAGACATTAAGTATTGTCAGCTTTGCCACAACATCAGCGACACCGAAACGTGTGCCATCTGTGCCAATCCGCGCCGCGATGCATCCACCATTTGTGTGGTGGAAAACATCCAAGACGTGATGGCCATTGAGAATACGCAGCAATACAACGGCCTATATCATGTGCTGGGAGGTGTTATTTCGCCTATGGATGGCGTGGGACCGAACGACATTGAGATTAATTCCTTGGTTGAACGTGTGGCAAAAGGCGGGGTGAACGAAGTGATATTGGCATTGAGCAGCACGATGGAGGGCGACACCACCAACTATTATATCTCGCGAAAGATTGCCCCTTACAAGGTGAAGACGAGCGTTATTGCCCGTGGCATCTCTGTGGGCGACGAGATAGAATATACTGATGAGGTGACGCTTGGCCGCTCTATCATCAACAGAACATCAATAGGAGAAACATAATACTTTAAGTTTCTGAGTTTGTGAGTTTCTGAGTTCGTGAGTTTGTAAGTTTGTATGCTCGTGAGCTTATGAGTCTTTAAGTTCGTAAGTTTTTTAGTTTATAAGTCTTTAAGTTCATAAGTTTATGAGTTCCTCTTCCTCCGAACGCGCCTCCCTTGTTGAAAGCTCGTAGCGTTTAGTTTGCGATGAAGACGATAAAAACATTAACTTCCGTTCTCACAAACTCAATACTTCCCCAGCTCACATCCTAATAAGCCCGTAACCCCATAAACTCAAAGACCCATAAAACCCATAAGCTCAAAGACTCACGAGCTAAAAAACTCAAACAATATGAAACCCCAACAAACGCTCAATATTATTTTTTACACCAGCACCGGGTTGTCGTTATTGGCAGCTTTGCTGTTCGAAACCGACATGTTGATAGGCGGATGGTGGGCCGACAATCGCTCGGCCGACTTCCTTTGCACTGCAATTCTCGAACTGCTTTCGCTTTGTGCCATCCCTGTGGCGTTCCGTTTGGTTCGTCCTGGGCATTCTAACACAGGCAGGATGAGTTACGATTGTCGTGCCATTTTGCGCCTTGTGTTGTTGGGCTTGCCTTTGTTGCTCAACACCTTTGCCTATTACGCCTTCATGGGTGTACCCTTTGGCTACATGGCCATTATCCTTTTTCTCTGCTTACTCTTCGTAGCGCCAACCCGTAATCGCTACGAACGCGAGAAAGCTAGTTTGCAAACCACCGACAACAGCTCCGAAAATGCCTAAACTTACGGTGGTTATTGTTAACTATAACGTGAAGTATTATGTGGAGCAATGCCTGCATTCACTTCGTAAAGCTTTGGCGGGTGTGGATGCCGAGGTGTATGTGGTTGACAATCATTCGCACGATGGGTCGGTGGAATACCTGCAAGAGCGGTTTCCCCGGCTAAACATCATTGCCTGCATGCACAACTATGGCTTTGCCTACGCCAACAATGTGGCCATTAAACAGAGCCAAAGCGAATATGTGCTGCTGCTCAATCCCGATACGTTTGTGGCCGAAAACGCCATACAAACGATGCTGAACTTTATGGACGAACATCCACAAACAGGCGGTATTGGCGTGCAAATGCTCGGTGCCGACGGACAAAAGGCGATGGAATCTCGCCGTGGCTTGCCCTCGCCAATGGTGTCTTTCTATAAAATGAGCGGACTTTGCGCCCGTTTTCCGCAGAGCAAACGTTTCGGTAAGTATTACCTTTCGTACCTTCCGTGGGATGCTCCTGCCCGCATCGAGGTGATAAGTGGTGCGTGTATGATGGTAAGACGCGAGGCGTTTGACAAGGTTGGGCTGTTAGATGAAGACTATTTCATGTATGGCGAAGATATCGACTTGTCTTACCGCATACTCAAAGCAGGTTACGAAAACTGGTATTTGCCGTGCCAAATACTTCATTATAAAGGCGAAAGCACCCACAAATCGTCTTTCCGTTACGTGCATGTGTTTTATCAAGCCATGCTTATCTTCTTTCGCAAACATTATCGGCACACGCGCTTTTGGGTGTCGTTGCCCATCAAGGCGGCCATATATTTCAAGGCGTTAACGGCCTTGTTAAACATCCAGACGCGTGTTTTGCGCCGCGCATTGGCCTTACGCCCACGGCGAAAGCAGCAGCCGGCATATCGTTTTTTCGGGTCGCAGACATCGTGTTTGGCTATCCAGCAGATGGCCAAACGCAAGGGATTGAGCGTGGAATGCACCGTGGCCAACGAGCAAACGCTGCCTTTGGGCCACGCCACAGCCGCAGAAACGCTTGCGCAACCCACCGTAATGGTTTACGATAGCAGTGTGTACCGCTATCAAACCATCCTCGAAATTATGTCGAAACATCCACAAAAAAACGTCACCCTTGGGCTTTTCAACCCCGAAACGCAATTGCTTATCACCACTAACGACATTATCAAATGAACAATCCCATAGTAAACTTACGTGCGATGGAACCCGAAGACCTCGACACGCTTTATAAAATAGAGAACAATCAAGCACTTTGGGCCGTTAGTGCAACAAACGTTCCGTATTCGCGCTTTGCCTTGCACGAATACGTAGAGACCAATACTAACGACATTTATGCCGACAAACAGGTGCGCATGATGATTGATAATGAGGCTGGCGAAACCGTGGGCATCATAGACTTGATGAACTTTTCGCCCCAACATAGTCGTGCCGAAGTGGGTATTGTTGTCATGAAACCTCATCGCCACAAAGGATACGCCACGGCTGCTTTGACAAAACTTGTGGCGTATGCTAGCCAAACGTTGCACCTTCACCAGCTGTTCTTGGTGGCCGATTGCGAGAACGAAAGTTGTTTGCGGCTGTTCGAGAAACTAGGTTTTGTGCAAACGGCTCTGCTTAAACAGTGGTTGCAGGTGAAAGAGGGCGTGTATAAGGATGCTTGTTTGATGCAGTTGTTCTTGTAGTAGGTAATGAGTTAATTGGTTAACGAGTTAACGAGTTAACAAGTTGACGAGTTAATAAGTTAATAAGTTGATAAGTTGACGAGTTGACAAGTTAACAAGTTAACGAGTTGACGAGTTGACAAGTTAATGGGTCTATCAGTTGACAAGTTTACTAGTTAACAAGTTAACAAGGGAGCAGGCTCACCACTTAGCCATGTTTGGCTTAACCCAAGGGCCGATAATTAATAAGCGAAAAAATTTGCTTTTGGATGCGGGTTGTACACCGCCGTTTGTTGCCAATGTGTTAGTGAAAACTATTTGTACCGTGGCTACAAACACGCTTGTAGTGTGTGTACAAGCATCGAAGTCGCCTTGACTTTTAATATCCTACAAATTGAGAGGAGTGCAGGACAAGTCAACTCACGGGCCTATAAACTAACGAAAGCCCAACAACTCCCGAAGACATTAGCTCCCCAATTCACAAACACGTCAGGTAAAAACTTAAATTGTTATCTTTTATTTTACAATATCACTCTAAATTCCGCGCTGTTCTAGCGCAAATACAGGCCATAAAGTAGGTAAATTGTCCCTATTTCTAGTCTTTCACGCCTTCAAATATGTTCGTTTTTAAGAAAAAGCCTGCATTTTGCACCATTTAGCCTTTCTAGTTTGGCTGAATGTTCGTAATTTCTCAAGCCCAATTACTCGCTTTTAGCCCCCAAAAACCTGCTTTTTAACAGCTATTTAGCCCTTTTCAGCCATATATCTAATGGTTCAGGAAGGTTTTGCTTATACCATTTCAGTGTATTTTTATGCTTTTTGTCCCTCATTCAGCAACATTTTGCACGGCTTTTAGCACCATTTTACCCTGCGTTTAGCATCAAAACGCACTGCATTTTGCGGCAAAACGCACTGCATTTAGCACCAAAACGCACTGCGTTTTGCACCATTTTACCTAGCATTTAGCGGCAAATAACCCTAAATATGGTGTAGATGGTGGCGTTTTTAAATAAAAATTCATTTTGTTGTGTTTATAGGCTAACCCCTTTTTGCATCGAAACAAACCTCCGCGAGAATCGATTTTTTGCGGCAAGATAAGCGGTTGCTGGATAAAAAGGGCACTCATAGTGTTAAATTTTATACCGAATAGTTTACATCAGTTGATGTGTAACCGCGTGGATAGGTTAACAGGTTGACAAGTTAACCTGTTGACAAGTTAACCTGTTGGCGAGTGGGCGAACGGACAAGTTAACGAGTGGATAGGTGAACGAGTTTATCGTTCTTTTCTCGTTCCTCTAAAAATGCGTTTTCTCGCCACGACGATGTTCGAGCAAACTCGACTTTGCGCCTTTGGCTTAACGAAAACGTTCATTTTCGTGTTTTAACATAAATACGTCCATTTCGACATAAGAACAGATGGAACATAAAGAAATGCGCTTTACTTTTTCCTCATTATGTGCCACAGGTTGTGGGCGAAGTTTGGAGAAGACACCAAGCTGTCTCCTAACAATTGTGCGTTGTTTCGGTTTGTTTTGTCTAGCACCTTCATAAGATACTCCGCCGTATTTGTGGGAGATTGCATCACGTTAAAGCTGTCCACCACCGTCCATTTCCCTTCTTTTAATAGGAAAGTAGTGTATAGTGCATCGTCGTTAGGTGTGAAATCGCCCTTTTGGATGTCTTTTATCATGCCCTTATCTATGGCGACAGCGAAAATGTTATACTGTTTTATTGCTGTTGTTATGTGTCGTTCTATGTTTTTGGCGTATAGGTGTGGGCGTTCATTGTCTTTGTCTTTCCAAAACCCCACCTTATTATATACGTCCCAAAAACTTCGTTCCTTGGCGGTGCGACCAAGAAAATAAACGGTGTATAGGCATGTGGACGTTTCTCCTGTGAAGTAGGGCAGCATTGTTTCCTCGCCGTCTGTTAGTGCAAACGGCGATGTATTGTGCTTACTTTCCATGAAGTCGATGGGAGTTGCGTGTAAACACCAGGCGTGGACAAACACGCCGAACAGGAGTATGACTGAAACGAAATGTCGCTTGCTTATTGTTAATGGCATATTATATCGGTAGTATAAGTTGAAATGGTGGTGTTTATGTTTGGGACTCTTGGTTCCTCATTGAGAGGCAATTGCAGACATCAGTTGTTTGTGTCGTTGCCTTTGCAAATATAATACTTTCTCTTAGAAAAACGAAGAAACGGAAACGATAAGTGTGCTGCTATGGCGGTAACAACGCAACCTCTGCCGCTTTAATTTTTTAAATGTGCACTTAAAAAATATGATAAACATTTTGCGGTTTCAATAATTATGTCTACCTTTGCACCGCAATTAAGAACGGTAGCTTAACAAGGTGCGTTAGTTCAGTAGGTTAGAATGCCTGCCTGTCACGCAGGAGGTCACGAGTTCGAATCTCGTACGCACCGCAAAGTTAATGTTCGCACATGGAAAGGTGCGTTAGTTCAGTAGGTTAGAATGCCTGCCTGTCACGCAGGAGGTCACGAGTTCGAATCTCGTACGCACCGCTTAAAGAGGAAGTGTCAATAAAAACATTTCCTCTTTTTGTTTCTTCTCTTTTTCGCTTTATTTCTATTTCTTTTGAGTATTCGAGGATAATAAGTATCTTTGTGATTAAAAAGTAATTTAATATGACGGCAATATCTTATTCAACACTTAGCTCTAACTTTGCACGAGTAAAGTCTCTTGCATCCTCGAAAGTGGGGAAGTTGATTGGTGGTAAAGTCGAAGCGAACATCAAAGCCAACATTTTTTAAAATGCTTGTGCTATTAGAATGTCGTATGCTTTTAATTATTCAGGCATGCCTATAAGCCGGTATGATGGGAGTGTCTCTTCGGGGAAAGATAAAAAATGGTACTTGTATCGAGTAGCAGGCATGAAAAAGTTTGTTAAGAAACATATAGGAGGGCTCCAATAAAGGGGCATGCAGCAAAAGATTTTCGAGGGAAGAAAGGTGTTATTATCTTTTCCGACTGTGAATGGGACGATGCTGCTGGGCACATTGCTTTGTTTGATGGGAAAGAAGGCGAAGGTAACGGGTACTTTGATGGGTGCGGAATGGCTTTATTATATGAACTTAAATAACATCAATATGAGAACTTCTGGCTGGTGTATCGTCATCTCTTTTCTTGCAGTGGTATTATTTGCAAACTGCAAGGATGCAGATAACCGACTTTTTGTTGCTGAACGGAATGGGCTTTATGGGTATATAAACGCCCAAGGCGATACTATTGTTGATTGCACATTCCCCTTCGCTTATACAGATACTATTTCGCGCATTGGTTTCGTTGCAGATAGTGCGGGCGCAATTAAATGTTTTAACAACAAAGGTGAGTTTCTCTTTAAGGTCTTCAATTACGATAACGGACCCGACTATCCTGCCGATGGGTTGTTTAGAATTGTAGATGATAACGCACTTGTAGGATTTGCCGATACGCTGGGGAATGTCGTCATCTCGCCACGCTTTAAATTTGCTTATCCTTTTAAAGAGGGACATGCAAAGGTGACTGATACAGGCGTGTTGGTGCCATGTGGTGAAGGTGTAGATCGCCATACCACTTGGCTATCCGATAAATGGTATTTCATTTCGAAGAAGAAAAAATAAGCAACAGTATAGTAAGCATCCAAAATTCGCCGTATTGATACTTCA
>NZ_KV815084.1:0-2555 GCF_001814145.1 Prevotella sp. HMSC073D09
GTAAAATGGTGCTAAACGCAGTGCAAAATGCTGCAAAATGCAAGACGAAAAGCATAAAAATACGCAGCAATGGTATAAATAAAACCTTTTCGAACCATTAAAAATAGGGCTAAAAAGGGCAAAATGGCCATTAAAAAGTGGAATTTTAGGGGCTAAAAGTGAGTTATTGGGGTTGAAAAAACGCGTGTCGGCAACCAAAATAGAAAGGCGAAATGGTGCAAAATGCAGGTAATCTTCTCAAAAATAGACTAATCGTGGAGTCCGAAAGCTTGTAATTTGAGGCAAATTGCTTGATTAAACACCTTTATTTTCGCTAGAAGAGGGTGGCGAATAAGACCTCTTTTGTAAAATATTCTTACACACATGAACAGTTGACTTTATGAACTTGTAAGGTTGAAAGCTTATGAGTTGGTGAGTTTGCGAACTGTTAAGTTCGTGAGTTTATAAGCTACTAAGACTATGCTTTGTTGAGTTTATAGTTTTATAAGGCTACGGCAGTTCGGAATAAGTTCATTGTCGGTTTGGGTAAAGAGAAAGCGTTGGGTTGTTGGCGTTGCAAGGGCAATTGAAACATAGATGTTGCCCAGGACGGCAATCGGCTTGTCCCGAATTGTTATAACGGTAGACTACCTGGTGCTTGCTCCATGTCGTTCACCGCGCACGATGCTTGCGGGCCGTTTTCTGGCACGCCCTCAAATAGAAAAGGCTTGGTTTGAGAAAGTTGGGACTTTGTGCAAAAGAGAGCGGGTGTGCCCATTTCGGTACACCCGCCCACTTTATTCATCTCTTTCCCAGGGAGCGAGAGATGCGCATGAAACTATGTGCCAAAGCTGAGGCCTATGGCCACGAACACCCTAGTGTAGCTCTTAAACATAGAACTTTTGGAGTGATAACGCCTAATGCCGAAACCGAAGTCGGGCTTTATTTTCGCTTTGCCCAAGTGCATATAGACGCCTGCATCGTAGTAATTATACTTCCAGTCTTGCTTGCGGCGCAGGTTGTCTCCCAATCCGATGCGCACATCGAAATTACCGAAGTCGTTTTTCAGAAACGTATAGCCCACGTTCGCGCCATACATCACGTTGGTGTAATAGTCTTTGAGCCCGTTGATCTTGAACAAGGCAACCGTACTCTCACCTCTGACATTGACGAAAAACCTATCGGTGATGTTGTAGCCCACGCTGCCTACAAATTCATAAGGCCGAAATTCGTGGTAGAACGCATTCCCTTGGAAATGGATTTCCGCCCGGACATCTTCCTTTTGCGAGAAAGCAAGAGCGGGAATCGCTAAAAGAAAGGACAACAGTAAACTTTTCATTATTTTGCTTTTGGAAGTTCTTCTAACTCGCTGCTGTTCCATAGCTTTGCACTTGCATCAGCTACTGAAATACCAACCTTTATCTTCTTTTTGGTTTGGAAACCGACGGGTGAGGCATCAACGAGCCTGTTTACTTGTTCAATGTATGTAGTATTTTCATCAGAGACATTCTGTAATCCTTCTAGAACAATTCCACAAATGTCCAGAGCCTCTTGTTTTTGTGGGTCATTTGTAAACTGTTTAAAAGCATTCATGTTATCTTGTATGGAGGCATCCGCATTGAAAGTAGAGATGATCTGTTTTAGAATCTCTCTATCTACTGATTTATTTTCAATGGCAGGATAAGCCTTTGACTCTTCTTCGACGATTTCTGCTAATTGGTCAATAGACATACCTAGTAAAGAGTCCTGATGTTCCCTTACTATTTTTTGAGAAAGTTCATTGTGTGCATAACCAATTGATCCTTTATCAAGAGCTACTTCTGCACAGTCTTTAAAGTCAGAGTTTGTGCTAATTTCTTTCTCCGCTTTGGTGACTGTCCAAGCAAGAGTAGAAACGGAAATCGCAACCGCCCCTCCCCCTGTAACGAATCCTGCAGCATCTGCAGCACCAAAGATCAACCATCTTAGCCACTTTTTGAGACCTCGGGTATTACTTTTTGCATACTCAGCATTAACTGCATACAAATCGCTCTTGAGTTCTGTTAGGGCTTGTACCTCTTTTGTTGATAACTTGTTCGTTTCCTCAACATCACTGGACGAACACCCAATTACAGATAGGCATAGGGTTAAACACAACCCGTAAATAGTGATTTTTTTTCATAACAGATTGAATTTTAGTTAAAAGACAATTAAATAACTTGTGTCAGTTTCTTACAAAAGAACGATACAAATATACGATTTATAATGATTAGTTATCATTTTTGTGGTAAACAATTATATTTTGTTAACCCAGTAAAAAATGTCGCTATATTAATTTTAACAGGCTTAAACACTTTGAGATTGATTGTCGAAGGAAAAAGGAAGATTGCAAGCCGTTTTTGACCTATCCATATCGCCCCCATAGACGAGGGATATAAGCGAATGAGAAACCGCAAAGGGCAAATGTCCAAGAGCGAAATCATGACCATCCTGCTGTGCTACCATTTTGGCTCATTCCGCAACTTCAAGCACTATTATCTCTTTTTCATCAAGGAACATCTGGCGTAACTATTCAGCGGTATTGACCAATCTGTATT
>NZ_KV815085.1:0-2857 GCF_001814145.1 Prevotella sp. HMSC073D09
TCCTAAGAGGGAATTAACTGAATTACCCTATTTATAACCTTCCACGTCTTCCGACTTGGCTGTTTTTAAGGACAAAACCTGCGTTTTGTACCATTTTGCCTTTCTAGTTTGGTTGCCGGCACGTAATTTTTCAAGCCCAATAACCCACTTTTAACCCCTAAAAATCGGCTTTTTAATGGTTGTTTTGCCCTTTTTAGTCCTGTTTTTGATGGTTCGCAAAGGTTATATTTATACCATTGCAGTGCATCCTTATGCTTTTTGCCCTGAATTTAGCAGCATTTTACCCTGCATTTAGCACCGTTTTACCTTGCATTTAGCACCAAAACGCACTGCGTTTTGCACCATATTGCACTGCGTTTTGCACCATATTGCACCCCATTTTGCTGCAAATAGCCCCCAAATTGGTGTAAATGGCTGTCTTTATAAATAAAAATACATTTTAACGCATTCACAGACACCCCCCCTTTTTGCATTAAAACAAACCTCCGCGAGAATCGATTTTTTGCGCAAGATAGGCGATTGGTGATAGAAAGGGCAGTTATTGTGTTAAAATTGTTGCTGAAAACTAGACAAAAGCGATTGTGCCATGTGCATGCTAATAGCCAGCACCACGGAAAGGGCGTACGCTTACGACCATCAGTGTTAGTTGTTGCAGGGTAAGCTGCTCACAGACAATGGAAACAGTATCGTGGAAACGTGGAATTAATCTGCCTTCGATAGGCAGTTTGCAACTTGTAGAGCATGTTTGCAATGCCTTCCGACAGGTCGCTTTTTGAAACATAACCACGTTTTGGTACAGACAAAAGGGGAATAACATCATGTTTTATTGTGTCTTTGTCTGGTACTTCGTACATGAGCGGGGCGTTTATCTTGTTTTAGTAGCACAAAGATAATAAACTCCTCTCAAACTGTAGAGATTTTAAAAGTATAGATGACTTCTGTAAATAAATTCTTCCTGAATTAACAATTTACGCTCCTATTCGCCTGATATTCAAATAAAAAATATTAAATTTGCATCGTGTTTCTTTGGAGACACAAGACATTGTTGGAAAAAGAAGCGTTATGCTTGTCTTGTAAATGGAAACCTGAGAAATTTCTATAAGATACAAGGATGGCATAGTGGTTCTCACGCTATAGCGTGGGGCTGCTACCATATCTGTATCTTAGGGTTTTCTCAGGACCTCCATTTAAGACGTGGCATTGCAGTTCCACGTTTCTTATATACGAACTATTAAAAGGGGCAATGGTACTGTGAAAGCCCAATAGAATTAAAGAAATGACTTTTATTGAAGAATTGACTCAAGAGTTTGTCTCGATGTACACCTCTAAAAACGAAAAAGAAATCATTCATAAGGCAAGAATTCTTGTGAGAGAAATCAATAGGAATGAGTTCCAATTTATGATGACGGAACATCCCTATGCAGTAGCGAGAGCATTATACTATCTTCTTTCTGATGAAGCAAAACTCACAGATGAAGAAAGTGTTCCTGTAGCAAAGTTGCTTTATTATTGTCTGTTGAAAAACTATCTGACAAATAGCAATGCTGATGTGTCTGATGCTAATTTTTCTGACTTGATAGGTGGTTGTCAGCTGGGAGTAATCTTTATGACGAAATACATCAAATTTATTGCATTTTCTATTATATCGGGTATTGCTCATTATTTGCCAGATGCTGCACAAAAGCATGCAGGTAATCAGCTTTTACTTTTCTGTAAAACTGTTTGTCAGGCGGAAATAACACATAATCACCATTTAATGGAAGACAACCTTATGAGAGAGTATGATAACTTCATACAGGGACTTAATCAATATTTACCTGAAGTTAGAGATATATTAGCTTTGAAGCATGAGTGTACTCCTGTAATTGAGCAGATTTGTGAAGATATGAGGTTTGATTGTGCTTTGAAGGACAATGACTTTTAACAACTAAAATATATTTAAAACAAATTATAATGGGATACTTAATTTTTATCATAGTTGCAACTGTAATTCTCTTCGTTTATATTGCGCATAAACATAATGAACTGTTGAAAGAATCTAAAGAATTGGCAGAGAAGAATCAATATATTGAGAGTGGAACAGGAAAGAGAAGGGAGTGGCCTGTTGGTTCATATTTCAAAAGTACGACTAACTTGAAAAATTTTTATAACAGTACTCCAATGTCGACTTTGCTCGAACTTAAAGCGCAAGGTTATACTTTTATGTTTGAGCCTGATGTACATAAAACTCCTCTTGCTTTTTATAAAAAGAATGAAACTTATACAGCCGTTTATTCTGAAGAAGAAATAAATATACTGGAATCAGAGTGCATTAAATATATTAGGCTGGTGGAAAAGCAAGAAGAACTTGAAACTAACGACTTCGATTCTTCATTACGGATTGGAAATATAGATGAAGAGCCTTATCCGCCTAAAGTTGGAGAACGCTGGAGAAATATTAGTTCTGATAGCAGGCTTGCATTATTAGATGTTCAGTGTTATTGTGTGCAGAAAGCAAAAGGAACATCATTCTATGCAAAAGCTATACAAACTTTAATCGTGATAGGGATAGACTTTGGTTTTACAGAAGAGTTTGTAGAAGACAGAGTTAATAACCACCTTTTAGAGGAAACTTCAATATCAAAAAGGCTTACTTTGGTTGGAGATAGAAGTATAATGCATTTGGTATTCAAGAGTTGTTTTTGGTTTGCTGTAAATACGGATAGTAGTGATTGGGATTATGTCTTTAATATTTTTATGGATGCAGGTTGTTCGATTGATGAGTTGAGTTCTTTGCTTTAGAAAGAAAAATCCTTAACGCATTCTTTTTATTTAAGAATATAGTATGTAGGGTAATTCAGTTAATTCCCTCTTAGGA
>NZ_KV815086.1:0-384 GCF_001814145.1 Prevotella sp. HMSC073D09
GGTCTCATCAACTTGCAGGTAGGGGCTCTGCAAAATCAGCCCCACTTGAAGCTTATACAGCGGATGCAGTGCATCGGCGGCGCCGTGAACCCAACGGTTTATGGTTGAGGTGGGGATGTTGATGCCGTGCTCCTTCCATCTGGCGCTCTGCCTATACTCCGGCAGGTGATAGGCAAACTTTCCCGTGACAATCTCGGCCAGCAGGGAGGCGTCGGCAAAACAATCCACTGCCTGCCTCTGCAAGGGGGCTTCCAGTATGCCGACCTTTGCGTCAGTTGGCCTTGCATCCTTCTGACGGCAGACAACGCGGTCTTCAACCTTGACATAAAAGCAAGGGGGGCGCAGGCACAAGTGTTCAGTCCTGTCATGCCCGATGACGACCAT
>NZ_KV815087.1:0-27536 GCF_001814145.1 Prevotella sp. HMSC073D09
GTTAATCAGGTTAAAAGTAGGTTTCAAAGCGAATGGGTTTGGCCACCAAAAACAGCTTTCGCCCACTTCTTGAAAACGCGCAACTAATGGTGCATCCACAAGAAATGGGCGAAACAGGCTGTAACAAGGCTAAATGCCTAGCGAAAGAGGTTTCAGCACACGCTGTTTACTTCTTTGCCTTGGGCTGTGCCGCCTTTGGTTGCGGTTTCAGCAAGTCGGCATATCGCTTAGGGTCTGCCAGCAACTTGAGGGCCTCTTTCATTTGCTTATCGTCAACAAGCGAGTGCCTGATGCGGCCCTTTTGGAAGTAATACGTGGGTATGATGCCGTCGATGATAAGTCGCTTGACGGCATCTTTGTTGATGTCGAGGTCTTTGGCGATGTTGTGGCTCAACTTCTTTTCTAGCGCATCGAACTCGGTTTTGGCATCATCATAATAGCCTTCGAACTTAGCCAGCTTTACCAATTCCTTTAAGAATTTCTCACTTTCGCGGTCGTAAGTGAACTTCGAGTTGAGCACACGCTGCTTAAACTCGTTGTATTCGGCATCGGTAAGCGTAAAGTCTTCGGGTTGCGCGATGGTGGGATGCTTGGCAATGTAGTCTAATTGATAGTTCAGCAACAGCTCGTTAGAGTCTCTGATTCCTGCCAGGTAAAACGCGATGTTGGGCAGTGAGTCGGCTTTCACCACCACATCGGGCAGAATTCCGCCGCCATCGCGCACAGGTCTGCCGTTAGCCGTGTGGAACAACTTGGTTAACGAGTCGGGTACGTGTTCGGTTGTGCCGCCGTTTCCGTGTTTATAGTTAATGGCCTGAATACATCGCCCGCTAGGTATGTAGTACTTGGCCGTCGTCAGTTTGAGTGCCGTATTGTAAGGCAAGTCCATCGTCATTTGCACCAAGCCCTTGCCAAAAGTGCGCGTTCCCAGCACCACGGCTCGGTCGAGGTCTTGCAGCGAGCCGCAAGTAATTTCGCTCGCGCTGGCCGAATTGCCGTCGACAAGCACCACGATGGGCATTACGGTGTCGATGGGTTCAACCGTTGTGCGGTACTCGTGGTTAGAGCGTTGCAGCTTTCCGCGGTTGGAAACGATGAGTTTTCCTTTTGGCACGAACATGTTTACGATGCTTACGGCCTCCGATTCGGACCCGCCGCCATTGCCGCGAAGGTCGAACACAAGGCTCTTCATGCCTTTTTGTTTAAGGTCGAGGAAGGCACGGCGCACCTCGCGCGAGCAGTTTTCGGTAAATCCAGAAAGGTTGATGTAGCCCACATTGTTGGGTTGCATGCCATAATAGGGCACGGCAGGCGACTGGATGGCCTTACGGGTAACCTTAAACTTCATGACCTTGCCCGTTGATGGGCGTTTTATTTGGAGGATGAAGCTTGTTGCGGGGTCGCCCCGCAGATGGTCGCTAACGTAAGATTGGTCTTTCTTGGTCATGTCTTCGTTGTCGATGGCCAAGATGATGTCGCCCTTTTTCAGTCCCACTTCGGCAGCGGGCATGTTTTCATAGGGTTCTTCTATGATGACGCGTTTAAGCTGGCTGTTGTACTTAATGATGGCGCCAATACCACCGTACTTACCCGTAATCATGAATTTAAGGTCTTTCACCTTGTCTTCGGGGTAATACACGGTGTAGGGGTCTAGGGCTTTAAGCATGGCGTTGACGCCCGTCCCCACCGTTTGGTTAGCGTTAAGCGTGTCTACATACATCATATCGAGGTTTTTGTAGATAGCGTTAAAAATGTTAAGGTTCTTGGCCACGTCGAAGTTGTGGTCTCGTTCGTTTTGCGCCGCTGCCGTGTAGGCGGTGGCGGCCAGGCATAATGCGATGAATGTCTTCCTCATTGTAAATAGGTTTGTTCTGTTTTACAAAATTACGACATTCAGATTACCTAGCGTTATCTTTATTCCTATTTTATTATAAAATCGAGAAAAAACGATTTTTTTCGCCAAAACATTTGGTGGTTTCAACAAAATGCAGTACCTTTGCAACCGCAAACAAGCAAAATTGCTTCAATAGCTCAGTTGGTTAGAGCACCTGACTGTTAATCAGGGGGTCGTTGGTTCAAGCCCATCTTGAAGCGCGAAAGGGAATTACTTCGGTAGTTCCCTTTTTTCTTTTTCATCCCGTATGAGGTATGCCTAGGCTAGCCATGCAGTCCATTGAGTTTGGCTAAGCAGTCCAACGCACAGGCATCGGCAGAAGAAAAAAACATCAATACCCCCGACTACTACCATCGGAAACACGCCCACATGCCACACCGCCAAAAAGCAAAATGCCAAACGAAAGCCAGGTTCGGTTGTGCAGTATTGTGCCCCAAAGCAACGCTTAGCAAGCCACAATTGAAAGGCAACGCAAAAAAAACACGCATTTTTTAGGCCGCACACCGCACGTATTAAAAAAAGAAGTGTTATTTTTGCAGATTGTTAGTATTGTTTTGATAGAACGACATTGTGGAGAAAACCATAGACATAGACAACATCCTTAAAAGCAAGATGGGCGACAAGGCGCGTCTTGTACCCCGTGCGTTGGCAAGATGGCTTAAACACATCGTGCACCAAGACGAGGTGAACGGTTTTCTTTGGGACAACCGCGAACGCGTGGGCGTAGACTGGTTAGAGGCTTGCGTAGGCTATCTAGACCTGACATTAAACGTGCGCGGCATGGAAAACCTTCCTGCAAAGGATGATGGTAGGCTATACACGTTCGTGTCTAACCATCCATTGGGCGGCATCGACGGCGTGGCACTTGGCGCAATCGTGGGCCAGCACTACGACGGCAACTTCCGCTATCTGGTTAACGACCTGCTGATGAACCTGCCCGGCTTGGCCCCGTTATGTATTCCCATCAACAAAACTGGCAACCAAAGTCGTGCTTTCCCTGCTATGGTCGAGGCTGGTTTCAAGTCGCAGCAGCACATGATGATGTTCCCTGCGGGCCTTTGCAGCCGAAGAACGAAAGGCGAGATACGCGACATACCGTGGACAAAGACGTTCATCGCCAAGAGTGTAGAAACACAGAGAGACGTGGTGCCCATACATTTCGGCGGGCAGAACTCCAACTTTTTCTATCGTTTGGCAAACACCTGCAAACGCCTAGGCATCAAGTTCAACGTGGCCATGCTGTTCCTTGTAGATGAAATGTACAAGAACAGGCACAAAACCTTTAACGTAACCATCGGCAAACCCATTCCGTGGCAAACGTTCGACAAGAGCCGAACGCCCCTGCAATGGGCGCAGGCGGTGCAAAACTTGGTGTACCAACTGCCCACAAACAACCAAAACCAGCGACTTAACCCCTAAGCCATAAACCATAACCGAAGGAAGAATGGAAGAAAAAATCATCCAACCCGTTGAAAGGGAACTGCTGAAAAGCGAACTCACGCCCAACAAACAATTGCGCCTGACGAACAAAAGCAACAACGAGATATACATCGTTACCGCACAAGACTCGCCCAACGTGATGCGAGAGATTGGTAGGCTGCGCGAGATTGCGTTCAGAAACGCCGGCGGAGGAACGGGAAAGGCGTTGGACATCGATGAGTTCGACACGATGGAAGGCGGATATAAGCAGCTCATCGTGTGGAACCCCGACGCAGAAGACATCATTGGGGGATACAGATACATATACGGAACGGACTGGAAGATGAACGACGACGGACAACCGCTGCTGGCAACGAGCCACATGTTCAAGTTTTCCAATCGCTTTCTCACCGACTATATGCCTTATACGGTGGAGCTAGGCCGTTCGTTCGTGGCCGTAGAATACCAAAGCATCCGCAAGGGAACGAAGAGCATCTTTGCGCTAGACAACCTTTGGGACGGGCTTGGCGCATTGACGGTCATCAACCCGAAACTGAAATACTTCTTTGGAAAGATGACGATGTACCCCTCGTACATCCGTCGCGGCAGGGATATGATACTCTATTTCCTTAAAAAACACTTCGACGATAAGGAGAATTTAATTACACCGATGAAGCCCCTTGCCATCGAAACCGACCCAAAAGAACTGGAGGCACTGTTCTGCGAAAACGACTTTAAGGCAGATTATAAAATCTTGAATCGCGAAATTCGCGCGCTGGGATATAACATTCCGCCGCTGGTTAACGCCTACATGGGGCTTAGTCCTACGATGAAACTCTTTGGAACGGCCATCAACTATGGTTTCGGCGATGTTGAAGAAACGGGCATCCTCATCGCCGTTGACGAGATTTTGGAAGAGAAACGCGTGCGCCACATCGACAGTTTCATTGCAGAAAATCGAGAAACGTTGGAGCTGACAACAGGACAAAACAAGATTATATATAAGGAGAAGTAAAGGCCGAACAAATGCTGCGCACACACCGCGCGCCCTTTCATTCGTTCGCTTGCTAACGTGGCAGGGGGAACAAGCCCTGTAAAACGGATCGAAGTCCATATACAACGTGTCTGCCAAACAGCTGACAAACCAACTTGTCGGCTAAAATTCGGCTATTGCAACAACGCCTATGGTAAAAGAGGTATCGTAGACTTTTCAGGCCACATTCTGCGAGTGTGTAAACAACAAACACGCCCTTTCGGTACCACGTTACCAAACAAAAGCCGTCAACATTGCCGCACATTAGAAGCTGTCAATCTTTTAAACTTTTGTTCGTTCGAGATAAAAACACTATATTTGCACTATAAAATAACATCCAATAAAATAAAAGGAGGCTTTATGTACATCATAAAAAGCATGATACAATTTGTGGCAAGGGCCACATACGTGTTTGGAAGAGCTTCCAAAGGTCAATATCACTCTGATTCGGAAGCAATAAAAGAACTAGAAAGGGAAGTGCTGTATGGCAAATCGGATCGTCGTACTGATGCAGAGAACTTGATAAACGACAGACGAAATGTTGCAGCCGACATACGAAAAAGCTTTAATAAACTTATAATGGAGAATGGCTAAACAATCTATCAGCAGGAAAGAAACCCAAGTATCAACTGGCGATTCGGTAGGAAAGCAACTAGAACAAACCGTGTCGGTTGATGATAACTCATTGCCTTCGCCCCAAGAGTTATCCCAATACCAGAAAATCAGCCCCAATATTGTTGAGTTCTTGATAGAAACAGCGAGAAAAGAACAAGAACATAGGCATTATATGGAAAAAGAGAAGTTGGAATTAATAAAGGAGTCTGAACAAAAAGACGCTAAGATGAACATTAGGGGTATGCGTTTTGCCTTCTTATCACTTGTCATTTTCATGGGTATTACAGCTTTCGCTCTATACCTAGATAAGCCTTGGTTCTCTGGTATCTTTGGAGGAATCACTATTCTGTCCATCATGTCAATATTCGTTGAAGTAGGAAAGAAACCGAAAAAAGAAAAATAGAGAGCCATATATATAGGAAACCATCGTTCCCTATTCACGTTCTCACTAAAAGCAATCGGCCACGCCATTGGAAACCCAATGCGTGGCCGATTGTTTTTTGGTCGGGATGAGGCGACTCGAACGCCCGACCCCTACGTCCCGAACGTAGTGCGCTACCAACTGCGCTACATCCCGATGCCAAAACGAATGCCAATGACGAACCGCAATATTGCTTATGCAACTGGCTTTCTTCGCTTAAATGCGGTGCAAAGGTACTGCAAAAATCTGAATAACGGGCAAATGACGAGAAAATATTAAAGAAAATGCAGAGAATATTTGCCAGTTACACAAATTATCACTACCTTTGCACTCGCAATTCAGAAGTTGGTGCCATAGCTCAGTTGGTAGAGCAAAGGACTGAAAATCCTTGTGTCCCCGGTTCGATTCCTGGTGGCACCACATTTTTTGGTTAATAAATTGTGTGGGTCTTTGAAGTCGTGAGATTTCAAGGACTTTTTTCTTACCCCAAACTTAGCCCTATCCTTTCTTCTTTAAATGCCAAAAAGAAACGCACAACCCTTTCTTCGCACTTCGTTCGGCACACCTGCCACCACCCCACCTTATATAATAAGGAGCGCCATCCGCACCCATCAAACGCCATCACGTCCAACCAACACCGCCCCACCTTATATAACAAGGAGTGCCATCCGCACCACATCCACCACCCCATCCCCATTCAAAATATTCCGCATACCAAATAAAAAATGTGGCATTGGGGGCATCCATCCCCACGATTTTGTGTACTTTTGTAGCACATAACGCGCTGCCGACATGCTCACCACAAGCTTAACGGGCACATGCCAGCGCAAAACACAACCAACTTACACAAAGATGAATCTACCATCCCAACTCTCGCTCACCATGCTTCCTGCCCTCGCATTGGCCACAACGGCCGATAAGACAGTGGCACAAACCAACGACACCCGCTACCCCAAGTGCCCTGAACTGGCCACAGTTCCCGTAAACGCAGCAGCGCAAGCCACTGCCGTGCGTCCCAACATTTTATATATCATGTGCGACGACCACTCCATGCAAACCATCAGCGCATACGGCAGCGCCCTATCTAAGCTTGCGCCCACGCCCAACATCGACCGATTGGCGCGCCGCGGCATGCTGTTTAGGTCGGCCTTTGTCGAAAACTCGCTGTCAACGCCCAGTCGCGCCTGCCTCATCACGGGCCTTTACAGCCACCAAAACGGACAACGACAACTGGGAGAAGGCATCGATACCACCCGAACTTTTTTCAGCGAGCTGCTACAAAAAGCGGGGTACACCACAGCAATGGTAGGCAAATGGCACATGCACTGCCGCCCCAAGGGGTTCGATTTCTTCCATATCCTCTACAACCAAGGCTCTTATTACAACCCCGTGTTCTGCTCAAACCGCGAATACGGCAAGTACAAGCAAGAGAAAGGCTACGCAACGACACTCATTACCGACCACGCCATCGACTTCTTAGAGCATCGCGACAAGTCGAAACCCTTCTGTTTGCTGGTGCATCACAAGGCACCGCACCGCAATTGGATGCCCGAAGAAAAATACTTCGGCCTTTATAGCGACGTAGAGTTCCCACTTCCCAAAACCTTTTGGGACGATTACGCCACGCGCGGCTCGGCTGCCAGAACGCAAAAGATGCGCATCGACGACGACTTGCGCATGATTCAAGACCTGAAAGTGCCCGAAACGCTAGACACGGCCGACGTGGAAAGCATGGATTCGTATTACGCACTGCTCGGCGAAACAAGCAGATTTACCACCGAACAGCGCGTAGCCTTCGACAAATACTATATGCCAAGGAACAAGAAGTTTATCGAATCAAAACTCACAGGCAAGGAATTGGTGAAGTGGAAATACCAAAACTACATTCGCGACTACGCTGCCGTGATACGTTCTGTTGACGACAACGTGGGCCGACTACTTGATTATTTGGAACAAAACGGACTTAGCGACAACACCATCGTGGTGTACACCTCAGACCAAGGCTTCTATATGGGCGAACACGGATGGTTTGACAAGCGGTTCATGTACGAAGAGTCGTTCCACACGCCGCTCATCATCAGCTATCCCGGACATGTAAAAGAAGGAACAGAATGCAACCAATTGGTGCAGAACATCGACTTCGCGCCCACTTTCCTCGAACTTGCCGGGGTGAAAAAGCCCAGCGAGATGAGTGGCCGTAGTCTGCAACCGCTGTTCAAGGGCACAAATGTAAAGGACTGGCGAAAAGACCTTTACTACCACTATTACGACTATCCCACTTACCACCTTGTGCGCAAGCACGATGGCGTGCGCAACGAACGCTACAAGCTTATCCACTTCTACGGAAAGGGCAGCGACCGCGCCGTGCAAGAAAACAAGTACCAACGCACGCCCGGAACCAGCGAATATTATACCTATCAGGCATTGAAACGCATCAATTATTTTCGCGATGATGCCGACATAGATTATTACGAACTGTACGACTTGCAGGCCGACCCCGACGAACTGAACAACATCTACGGCAAACCGGGTACGGAAAAAGTTACCAAGCAGTTGCTTAAACGATTGGGCGAATATCGCAAAGAATTGAAAGTAGACGAGTAACGCACGGCCAAAGGCACAAGCTTGCGCGTGCCAACAGGCTGCTGCACGTTTTGCAGAAGTAGCCATTATACAAACAAAGCGTATGACAACAGAACAGTTATATAAGATTTTTGAACGCCATCCCATAGTAACCACCGACAGCCGCGACTGCCCCGCGGGTAGCATTTTCTTCGCCCTTAAAGGCGAATCGTTCAACGGAAACAAGTTCGCTGCCGCGGCCTTGCAGCAAGGTTGCACCTTTGCCGTGGTAGACGAGGCCGAATTTTGCCCACCTAACGATGAGCGATACATACTGGTAGACGACGTGTTGCGTGCCTTCCAGCTGTTAGCGCGCCACCATCGCCGCACCCTTGGCACGCGCATTGTCGGCATAACGGGCACCAACGGCAAAACAACCACCAAGGAACTACTGGCGGCTGTGCTGGGCCAAAAGTACAACGTGCTGTACACTTTGGGCAATTTCAACAACGATATTGGCGTTCCCAAAACCCTACTACGCCTTAAACCCGAACACGAAGTGGCCGTGGTAGAAATGGGAGCCAGTCATCCGGGCGACATCAAGACGTTGGTTGAGCTGGTCGAACCCGACCTTGCACTCATCACCAACGTAGGCATGGCCCACCTGCAAGGCTTTGGTTCGTTCGAAGGAGTGGTAAAAACCAAAGGCGAACTATACGACTTTATGCGCCAAAGCAAGCGCGGAAAGGTGTTTATCGATGCCAACAATCCCCACCTGATGGGCATTGCCGAGGGGCTAGACCTCGTAACCTATGGCACACCTGCACGCCCCGACCTCTTCGTTAGCGGCAAAGTGGTTTCGGCTGCCCCCTTCTTACGTTTCGCTTGGCAACGCGAAGGCGGCGCATGGAACGAGGTTCAAACCCATCTTGTTGGGGCATACAATGTGCTAAACATGCTTGCCGCCCTCAGTGTAGGCCTTTTCTTAGGCGTTTCGGCCGAAGATGCTAACCGTGCCTTGGCCAATTACGTGCCCAGCAACAACCGTTCGCAACTGGAAGAAACGGCACACAACAAGCTGATTATGGACGCCTACAACGCCAACCCAACAAGCATGAGCGTGGCCCTGAACAACTTTCACGATATGGAAGTGCCGCACAAGATGGCCATTTTGGGCGACATGCTCGAATTGGGAGCCGTTAGCCAAAGCGCACATCAAGCCATTGTCGACCAGCTTTCGCAGCTCGCACTCGACGAAGTGTGGCTCGTTGGTTCCGAATTTGCCCGCACAAGCTGTGCTTTCCGCAAGTTCAACAACGTAGAAGAAGTGATAGCCGAGTTGAAAAAGCATCGCCCCGAAAACCATTACATCCTTGTAAAAGGCAGCAACGGCATACATCTCGACAAGTTACCACAATGGCTTTAACCCCAGTGCGCCACTTGGTAAGCCATTAAGTAGACAAACATTATCGCGCACAACCACACGTTGCGCTTTGAGAAAACGGAGCAAAACACGCTGCATTCCTCGCACACGACGGGGTGATAAGGCGTACAAACAGCTCTTTTACTCAAAGCGCAACGTTTTCTCTAAGGCCTGCACAGCATGGCCACCTCCACGTGCAAAACCCCAGTTGACTTTCCAAACGTTATACTTATATTGCTGTCTGCTAAAAGTTTTTCTCTCAATAAAAATTTATTTTTAGCGGACAGTAATAGAAGTCGTCTTCACTTTTATGTTTCTAAAAAGGGATAGGGGTTTATTATCTTTGCGTTATAAATCCAGGATAAACACACCTATAATGTACGAAGTACTGGACTAAGATATGATAAGTACTGAAATTCTGCCCCATTTGTCTGTGGCAAAACGTGTCTATGTCTCAAAAAAGGTAATCTAGTGGAAGTTGATTCAATGCTTTCGCTGCCAGTTGAAAGCGTCTTTCCAGTGGCACATAATGAGGAGAAAGTAAAGAGCACTTCTTTATGTTCCTTATGTTCTTATGTCAAAAAGGACGTTGTTATGTCAAAAGACGAAAAGATAAACGTTTTCGCTAAGCCAAATGAACAATGTCGAGCTTGTTCGAACATTGTCGCGGCGAGAAAAGAACGATTAGCTCGTTCACTCGTTAACTTCTCCACTCGTCAACTCGTTAACTTGTCCTCTTGTCAACTCGTCAACTCGTCAACTTCCCAACTCGTCAACTTCCCCGCTCGTTAACTTGTCCTCTTGTTAACTCGTCCTCTCGTTAACTTGTCCTCTCGTTAACTTGTCCACTTTTCAGCAAGAATTTTAACATTATGAGTACTCTTTTTGCCACCAATCGCTCACCTTGCCGCAAAAAATCGATTCTCGCGAAGGTTTGTTTTGTGCAAGAAAGGGGTAGTTGCACATACGGGCAAAATGAATATTTATTTCAATAGAGTGTCGTTTGCACCAAGTTTTGGCCAATTTACTGCTAATTTGAGTGCATTTTACCGCTAAATGCAGCGCGTTTTGGTGCTAAATGCAGTGCGTTTTGGTGCTAAACGCAGTGCGTTTTGGTGCTAAACGCAAGGTAAAATGGTGCAAAATGCAGTGCAAAATGCTGCTGAATGCAAGACGAAAAGCATAAATATACGCCGCAATGGTATAAACAAAACCTCTTAGAACCATGAAATACACGGCTAAAATGGGCAAAATAGTCGCCAAAAAGTAGAATTTTAGGGGCAAAAAGTGGGTAATTAGGCCTGAAAAAATACGAGCTGGCAAGCAAACTAGAAAGGTAAAATGGTGCTAAATGCAGGCTTTGCTCTTAAAAACAGACAAAACGGAAGGCGAAAAAATCTAGAAATAGGGGCTATTTACCTATTTTTTAGCCTATATTTTCGCTAGAACGGAGCGAGAATTAGATCCATATTGTAAAATAAAAATAAGAATTTTAAGTTTTTAAGTTGATGAGTTTTTGAGGTTGTCAGTTGGTGAGTTTTTGAGGTTGTTAGTTGATGAGTTAGTAAGTTCGCAAGTTGATGAGTTTATTAGTTGGCGAGTTTTTGAGGTTGTTAGTTGATGAGTTTGTAAGTTCGTAAGTTGATGAGTTTGTTAGTTGGCGAGTTTTTGAGTTCGTAAGTTGATAAGTTAGTAACTTTGTTTGTTTGTAAGTTGGTGAGTTTTTGAGTTGATGAGTTTGTCGGTTGATGAGTTGATGTTTTCGGGAGTTGTTGGTTTTTCGTGAGTTTATAAGCCAGTAAGCCGATTTGTCCTGCACCTTGTGTATGAGAAATGTGTTTATCTTGTGTTGGCATCTGCTAGGCGATGCGCCATAAGTGCGCGTTGCGTGTATGAGAAACGTGTTTATCTTGTATTGGCATCACAAAGATGACAAACCCCTCTGAATTTACAGACTACTCCCTCTGAATTTATAGAAATATTAAAAACCAAGACGATTTCATAGAAAAATAATTTTCGGGATATTTGGAACTTTCGAAAAAAACGCATAAATTTGCAGCAAACGATTTCTTAACGCCTTTTCGCAATCTAACAACAATACCGCTGACAGTAAAGTAGAACGTGGACAAACAGGCAGGAGATCAACAGTATTTAACAACCCCTGTACACTAATCGCAGGGAAAACACGAGCAATTAACAAAAATGAGAACTTTCTTTATGCGAAGAAACAGACAAGTAGGACGAGTTACCAGGCTCTTGTTGTTGATGTTGTGGACCACATTTCCACAACTGCCTTGCCATGCCGAAAGTGCCGAGTTGGCATCCAAGACGAGCCAACAAGCCACGCAGGGAAGTAAAAGAACGATGAAAGGGCAAGTGAAAAGCGAAAGCGGCGAGCCGCTGATTGGCGTCACCGTGTATGGTGCCGACGGTAAGGTGAGCGGCGTAACGGACATGGATGGCATGTATCACATAGACATTCCCACAAGCCTCACCGTTGTTCGTTTCTCGTACGTGGGCATGAACCCTGTAAGCATCACCATCGAACCGGGAACCACAGCGGTTGTCCGCAACCTGTCGATGCAGTCGAGCACAACGATAAAAGACGTCGTTGTGACGGGTATTTTCCAGAAAAACAAAGAGGCGTTTACGGGAGCGGTGGCCACCATCACGAACAAGGAGCTAAAAGAATTCGGTAACAAGAACCTGCTTACATCTATCGCCAACATCGACCCGTCGTTCAACTTACTGGCAAACAACCAGTATGGGTCGGACCCCAACCGTCTGCCCGATGTTCAAATTCGCGGTACCGCCAACCTGCCAACCCTTACAAACCTGCAAGACAACACACGCACCGACCTGAACACGCCGCTCATCATTTTGGACGGATTTGAGATCAGCTTGGCGCGGATGGTGGACTTGAACGAAGACGAGGTGGAATCCATCACGCTGCTAAAAGACGGTTCCGCCACGGCCATTTACGGTTCGCGCGGAGCCAACGGCGTTATCGTCATCAAGCGCAAGACACCCCAAACGGGGCGACTGCGGTTCTCGTATAGCGGTAGCCTTAACGTTGAGGTGCCCGACCTGTCGGACTATCACTTGCTGAACGCCGCCGACAAGCTAGAATTGGAACGGCGTTCGGGCTATTATCAAAGCACCAACCCGGGACGCGACTTTATTTTGAAGAAAAAATATTCGGCCATTTTAGAGAACATCACGCGTGGATTTGAAACCGACTGGTTGTCGAAACCGCTACGCGCAGGGGTGGGGCAACGGCATAACATACGCATTGAGGGCGGCGACGAGAGTTTCCGCTATGCAGCCTCGCTACAATATAACGGTGTGGCAGGTGTGATGAAAGGTTCAAACCGCAACAACTTCAACGGTGGCATCACCCTTTCTTACCGCCATCGCAGCTTGATTTTCACCAACGACCTCAGCATCGGATACACCAAGTCAGCCGAATCGCCATACGGCTCGTTCTCCGATTACACCCGATTGAACCCCTATTGGCGGCCATACGACGACAACGGCAGGCTTATCAAGATGTTCGACAACGATGTAGACTTCTATGGCGGGTTCCGCAATCTGCCTGCCAATCCGCTTTACAATGCCATGCTCAACCAGAAAAACAGCCAACAATACACCGACATCACCAACAATTTCTCCATCGAGTGGCGGCCTTTCGAGGGATTCATCACGCGAGGGCGCGTTGGTTTGACGTGGCGAAACACCGAGACCGACGACTTTAAGCCGGCCAAACACACGATGTTCGAAGCCGACGAATATCAAACGGAGGAAGGCAGCTTGCGCAAAGGGCGCTATAACTACGGCACAGGCAAGCTAACAAATTATGAAGTGGCACTCACGGCAAGCTATTCCAAGCACTTCGCAGAGAAACATCTTCTGTATGCGGCAGCCAACTGGAATGTTACATCTAACTTCGCCCGCAACTACAACTTCGTGTTCGAGGGCTTTACAGACGAATACCTCGACTTTCCTTCCAACGCCTTGCAATACCAAAAAGGCGGCAAACCATCGGGCGGAGAGTCGCGAACCCGCGCCGTGGGATTGGTGTTTAACGCCAACTATTCCTTCGACAACAGGTATTACACCGACCTGGCCTACCGCATAGACGGCTCTTCACAGTTTGGGAAAAACCGCCGTTTCGCGCCGTTCTACTCGGTGGGCATCGGCTGGAACGTGCACAACGAAAAGTTCATGAAAAGCGTTCGCTTTGTTGATAGGCTCAAATTCAGGGCTTCTTTCGGGCAAACCGGTTCGCAGAAATTCAGTGCCTACCAAGCCATAGCCACCTATTCTTATTATCTGAACGACCGCTACAACAGCTGGATTGGCACTTACCAAAAGGCACTGGAGAACCCCAACTTGGAATGGCAGAAGACAGACAAATGGAATGCAGGCGTTGAAATCAACCTCTTCGACAACCGACTGAACCTTGTTGCCGACGTTTATCTCGACAAAACATCTAACTTACTCTCGTCGTTAAAACTGCCCCTCTCTAACGGTTTCACATCGTTTGTGGAGAATATTGGCGAGGTGGAGAACCGCGGCTTTGAAGTGAAAGCCACTGGCTTTCTGTTGCGCAACACCTCGCAAAGGCTTGCATGGTCGGTAACAGGCTCCATCGCACACAACAAAGACAAGGTAGTGAAACTATCGCAAGCCTTGAAAGACGAGTATGCCAAACGACTTCTTACGGGTGGGACAACGCCTAACAAAGTGATACGCGAGGGCGAATCGCAACACACCATCTATGCCGTTCAGTCGCTGGGAATAGACCCCAGCACGGGCAACGAGGTTTTTAGAAAGAAGAACGGCGAGCTAACCCACACGTGGAGCGCGGCAGACCGCGTGGCGTGCGGCATCAGCCAGCCCAAATTCCGCGGCACATTGAGCAGCATGATTCGCTGGAAAGATTTCACAGCCAACGTGGTTTTCGGCTATCGCTTTGGCGGACAGATATACAATTCCACGCTGGCTAACCGCATCGAGAACGCCGACAAACACTACAACGTGGACGAAAGGGTGTTTCGCGACCGCTGGCAACAGAAAGACGACCGTACATTCTTTAAAGGCTTGAACAACGAAACCATAACCAATGCCACGACAAGGTTCGTGCAAGACGAACGCACGCTCAGCTGCCAGAACATTCACCTTGCCTACATGTTCAGCAACAACCCGTGGCTGAAACGCCATTTGGGCATACAGGTATTGACGTTGAGCAGCGACCTAAGCGACCTCTTCTATCTCTCGAGCGTTAAGCAAGAACGCGGACTTTCCTACCCCTATTCGCGGCGTTGCTCGTTTACCCTATCCGTTAGTTTCTAAACTTTAAACACCTAAACACAATGAAATTTGGCAAATTTATCATAGCCTTGTTGCTCATTCTGGGCACAACCACGGCCTGCAACGATTTCCTCAACGTGCTACCTTCCACCGAAAAAGAGAAGGATGAGATGTTCTCTACGGTGGACGGCTGCCGCAGCGTGCTTATCGGAAGCTATATACGGATGAAGCAAACCAACCTCTATGGGGAAGAGATGGTGTGCGGAACAGTAGAGAATTTAGCGCAACACTGGACCTACAACGCTGGCAGCGTGGGCGAATATCTCAACAAATACGACTATAAGGCCGCCGTGGTAGAAACGGCGATGGGCAACATCTACAACAACCTATACAAGGTTGTGGCCGACGTGAACGGGTTGTTGAGCGGCATAGAGCAGCATCGCAGCGTGCTAGACGACACCAACTACAACCTCATCAAGGGCGAAGCCTTGGGTTTGCGCGCTTTCTGCCACTTGGATGTGTTGCGTCTTTTCGGTCCGATGCCCAACAATGTGCCCACATCCAAAGTTCTTCCATACGTCACGACGGTAACCAACCGCCCCAATGCCTTTCTCTCCTACTCCGAATTTACAACACAATTGCTCAAAGATCTTGACGAGGCGGAGAGCTGCCTGAAAGACGACCCCGTGCGTTCGAAATCTATCGAGGCTTTGAACAAGGATGCGGCATCAGAAGATAACTTCTTCACTGCCCGTCAACTGCGTATGAACTATTACGCCGTGTGCGCGCTAAAAGCACGCGCCTATCTGTGGATGGGTAACAAGGAGAAAGCATTAGCGTATGCCAAACTCGTGATAGACGCCAAGACACCCGAAGGTAACGCGATGTTCCGACTGGGCACGCGCGACGATTGTTCGCGAGGAGACAAGACGTTTTCAGCAGAACACGTCTTCAACTTAAAAGCGAACGACCTATCAAAAACATTGGGTACGGGGCGCACCTATCAAAAGCCTAAGGCCGAACTAACGGCACGCCTGTATGAGGCAGGCACTTCCGACATACGCTTCGTCAACCTGTGGGAAGAGGTGAACATCAGCTATTACAATCGCCCGTTCTACTTCCAGAAGTACACCCAAACGGAGAAGATGCCCACCCTTGCCAAAAACGTGATACCGCTCATCCGCCTTTCCGAGATGTATCTCATAGCGATAGAAAGCAGTCCGCTTGCAGATGCCAATGCTTATTACGCCACATTCTGCACAGCGCGCGACGTAACGCCCACCACGATGGCCAACGACAGCGAGCGGATTGACCTCTTGGTGAAAGAATATAATAAGGAGTTTTACGGAGAAGGACAGGCGTTTTATGCCTACAAGCGACTTGGTGCAAGCACCATTCTTTGGACCTCCGTGCCTGGTTCGGTAGAAACCTACGTAGTGCCTCTGCCAAAAGACGAGGCTGTATATGTAAACTAAACAAACATGACAATGAAAAAAATATTATATGCCGCCTTGCTGTGCGCCCTCTTTACAATGGGATGCAAGGAAGACGAGAAGTTGCTCTTTAACGAAAAGGCACGAGCAGAACTGGTTAGCGAAAACCAAAAGGCACCCGCCGACCATCCCTTTTCATTTGTATGGGGTAGCGACACGAGGGTGCGCGACACGGTTTTCATCCCCATTCGGGTGATTGGCGGGTCGGCCCCCACAGACAGGCACGTGCTTTTCGAGCAGGTGAGTGAATACATTGTAGACTATACCTACGACAATAAAGGCTACATCATAGACTCTACCGTTACCGAACGCACCGACAAAGCCATACCCGGCACGCACTATGTGCCGCTGAACGACGAGTCGATACGGCCTTTATTCACCATCAAGGCCGGCCGCGTTAAAGACAGCGTGGGCATTGTGGTGTTGCGCGACGCATCGTTGAAGAAAGCCAGCGTGCGCCTACGCCTGCGGTTGAAGGAGAACGAAGACTTCGCTTTGGGCGAACGCAGGTTGCAAGAACAAACCATCATCATATCCGACAAATTGGAAATGCCCTCCAACTGGAACTACACCACCAAGGCCTACTTGGGTAATTACAGCGCACCCAAACACCGGTTGATGATGCAGGTGGTGGGCGGCAAGGTAGACGACGTATGGATTGCGAAGGTAAACAAGTCGCAAGAACTCATCGTTTACTGGCGCGGCAAGTTCATCGAGGCGTTGGAAGCCTTCAACAGCAACCCTGCCAACATCGCCTCTGGCTTAGCCCCAATGCGCGAAGACCCCACCAACGCCAGCAGTCCGCTCGTCACTTTCCCTTCAAGGGTGTGACACAGCCGACACCTTTCTCTTTATCTAACCAACACAGACAATAACACGATGAAACATATAGCTATTTTCTCAGCCCTCGCAATGGCTTGTTTGCTTGGCAGTTGTTTCTCAGACAACGGCAACTACGACTATCAGCCGCCCATCAACATTCGCGTTACAGGGGTGAACGAGGCCTACACCGTTAACCCTACGGGCGATAAATTGCAAATCGCACCCAAGATTTATCCCGAAAACAGGCAATACGATTGCTTCTGGATGGTGATACCTGCCGCTGCATCATGGAACGAACAGGCCGACACCATCTCACGGCAACGCGACCTAGACTATAACGTGAACCTGAACGTGGGCAACTATAAACTGCGGCTATGCGCCAAAGACAGGGCCACGGGCGTGTTTGCTTACGAGCAATACGACCTATACGTAACCACCGACATGGACACGGGATGGTGGATTTTGAAAAGCGAGAGCGACAGTGCCGACATCGATTTCTTCTCGGAAACGAAAGCCAAGCCCAACATTGTGCACGCCGCCAACGGCCACCATCTGCAAGGAGCGGCACAAGATCTTTACTTCACCATCAACTATTGGAACTTCAACACCGCCACCTTACGCGACACACGCGTCAACGCCGTGTTCGTTGCCAGCAACAAAGACTTGGCCGTGTTAGATTATTTCACGGGCAAAATAATCCGCGGTTATGAAGAACTCTTTGTGGAAGAACCCGCACGCCGCGAAGTGCGCGACATGTTCGCAGGCCCGTCAGACGTGCATGTATATGTGGGCGACTTTGTTTACACGCTCTTCAACTCAAAGTACGACATCTATAAACAGTTCGTTCTTAAGACACTGGGCGACTACAATCTCTCGCCCATCCACCACTCTGGGCGCGCACTCCCCCTGCTGTTCAACACCAAGAACAGCTCGCTGTGCAGCGTGAGCCGCACTTCGCCCGCCATCAACTACTTCGTAGACGGCAACGGGCCGCTTTCTCCAAAGAACATGAACATGGATCTTGTCTTCATGGGTGGGCGCACCACTGCGGCCTACAACGAAGGCGATGAGGCCTTAGCCATCGTCAAACGCAAAGACACGGGCAAATATCTCTTGCTCACCTTAAACGGGAAACCCAATGGGATGGACCTCAACCCCATACGCAAATCCGAAGAGTTGGACGGTTCGCTCAACATGTTACAGGCCACCCACCGCGCCCTGAACCAAAACAATCGCATCATCTATTATGCCAAAGACAACCGCCTTTACGCCTGCAACCTCGACAACAACACCGAAACGGCACAAGGCATCAGCTGGAATTCGGGCGAACAGGTTACTTACATGGAGTTCTTAAAGTATGCGCCTTACGGCTTAGACAGCACATGGTTCGACTATCTGGCCATTGCCACCGCCCAAAACGGACATTATAAGCTATACCTGCACCCCGTGCCGGCGGGCAATGTAAAGCCTGCCGTCAAGGTGTTGGAAGGTAAGGGCAAGGTGAAACGCGCTTGTTTCATGAGCCAAACCAAAAACGGTTTCTACACCTCCACCCTGTTCTAAGTGCCGAAACTTCCTTTCTCGGCAGACAAAACGCTTTGCCCAAGGCACAAACAAGCAACGCCACATTATCGCAACAACAGCAAATTAAACCCATCATTCCAAACATTCAATGAAAAGAACAATAACGGTTCTCACCGCAGCATGCCTCTGCCTCGCATCGTATGCAGCCATCGTCATTCGCGGAACAATAGCCCCCGACCAGGGAAACAAGGTAAGCCTTTACGCCATCAACGACGGATTGGACAGTCTTTGCGCCACTGCACAAGTTACCAGGGGGAAGTTTGTGCTCAAATCGGCTGTGCCTTACAATGGGCTTTATGTGCTTAGCACCGACAAGGACAACAAGCAGAAACATGCCATATACCTGAAAGACGGCGCACAACTCGCCGTGAACTATGGCAGCAATTTGGTTGTGCAGCCTACAAACGCCAATGCCCACGAGAAAGATTTCGCCCTCTGGGCCACCAAAAGCGCACCCGTGTTCTACCATGCCTACCTCTATAACCACACGCCAGGGGGAAAGACGGTAAAGCCCCAACAATTCTTGAAAGAGATGGAAGTGCTGAAACAAACCGCCGCTGCTTTGAAACGTAAGGCCAATGGCAAGGGAGACAAGAACAGCTTGCTGCAACTGAAAATAGATGCCGACCTTGCGTTCTACATGCTTTCCTATCGAAAGAACAACCTAGATGCCGTGGACGACAACTTCATTTCGCCCGCCGCACTGCAAGACTACAAGCAGCTGTTTAGCGACAAAAGCGTGTTGCGCCTGCCCTACGCTCCTGAGATGTTGGCACTTTATGCAGATTACCTTGCCGAAAAGCAAAACATCGGCAAGGAAGACTATCGGCAACGTCTGTCGCTTTTGTCCAGCGAACCTTTGCGAGAAGCCTATCTCTACCAAGTGGCACAAGGCCTGAACTACGACGAGAAGTACACGGCACTGCTCCGCGCCTGGGGAGACACTCCCCTATCCTCGCGGTTACAGCAGGCGTTAAAGCCCATCGAAGAAGCATTGGCCTGGTCGAAAGTGGGACAAACCGCCATCGACTTCCGCGGCATTCGCCCCGACAGCACAACACTATCGCTGAGCGATTTGCGCGGAAAGGTGGTTGTTATAGACGTCTGGGCCACGTGGTGCGCACCCTGCATCCGCATGATGCCCTATTTCAAGCAACTGGAAAAAGAATTGTCGCACCCCGATCTCGCATTCATGAGCGTCTGCCTTGGCGTGTGGGCGGAGAGCGACCGCTGGGAAAAACTCATTCAAGAGCACGGCCTATCGGGCAACCTCATCTTTATCGACAGCTGGACCAAGGGTTTCGCCGTAGACTATCACGTAACGGGCGTGCCCCGATTTATGCTCATCGACCGCGAAGGCCGCGTACTATCGTTCGCTGCCCCTGCCCCCAACAAGCCCGAACTAAAAGCAATGATACTCGAAGCATTAAACGCAAAGCAGTAAGACAGGCTTGCGAACTCGCGCAAAAACAAAAGGCCTAAAAACACGGCATCCCCTTACACACGGGGTGAAGGCGTGCAAACAGCCCTTTTATGCAAAGCGCAACGCTTTCCCTAAGCCCTGCACTGCATGGCCCACCCCCACGTGAAAAACCCGCCCTTGCCTGCCAAGCGTTATGCTTAGCATTTCTAGCCTAGCCCCATTCGGGTTAAATTATTTTACAAAACACACCCTCCAAACCAAGCCCTTTTAGAGAAAACGGAGGGGCAAAACCACGTAAAAAGCATGTTTTTGCCCCTCAATGGGTTTCGTCTTCCTCACTTTTTTGACGCAAAAACCTGCATTTAGCACCAAATTGGCTCGCTAGTTTGTCGGCAGCTCATCATTTTTTCACGCCCAAAACCTGCTTTTTGACCCTAAAATGCCACTTTTTTACTGCCATTTTGCACCTTTTCTACACACATATTCTATCGCGCGCAAAGTTTTTTGCCCCTACATCCACAGCATTTTTATACATTTTGCCTCCCATTTAGGGGCAAATCACAGTGCATTTAGCGGCAAATTGCCTTGCATTTAGCACCAAAACGCACTGCATTTAGCACCAAAACGCAGCCTATTTTGCACCAAAACGCAGTGTATTTTGCCGCAAATAGCATGGTATTCGCATCAAACAGCGGCCATTCAGCATAAAATTGCGTTTAACATAACATAAACATGCAAACAGCTAGTTATGCACAAAGCCTCATTTTGCACCAAAAACAACTCTCGCGAGAATCGATTTTTTGCCGCCCGTCATCCACTCGACGACTAAAAAGGCACTCACAATGTTAAAAACTCTACTAAAAACATTACATTTCCACCCATACACAACCGCCCATTGCCTACACAAATCGCCCAAAAGAAAACCTTTCGCAGGTTTGGCAAAGCGTGCACGCCCACGATGTGTGGCAATAGCTCCCATCACATCTGCGGCAAAACGCCGCACAAACCATACCTATCTGCCACCCATCATCCACCAGTGGGGACGAACACGACCAACGCCATCAGGTGGACAATCTAGCCTTAAACTTACAACATAGAGTGAAAATCAGTGGCAAACAATTGCCCTTTGGTGCTGTGGTCAGCAATAAAATGTGTATTTTTGCAATAGCTTAAACGTTTAATATGCCAACAGATATACAGTTTGTTTCTACGAAAGAGTTTGCCGAGGCACATGGCGTGGCCGAACGTACAGTGCGCAGCTATTGCGCACAGGGCAAGATTTTGGGCGCACAACGCATTGGAAGAAAGTGGTGCGTACCCACCAATGCTACCCTGCCCACACGCAGAAACGCCAACGAAAGCATATCGCCACTGCTCGAAACGCTTAGGCGAGAGAAGGAATGCGGCATGAAAGGAGGCATCTACCACCATACGCAGATAGCCTTAACCTACAATTCTAACCACATCGAGGGTAGCTGCCTTACCGAGGAACAAACGCGATACATCTTCGAAACCAACACGATTGGCCTTACAGACAAGGCCATCAAGGTGGACGACATTGTGGAAACCACCAACCACTTTCGCTGTGTCGACTTCATTATCTCACGCGCCAAGGCACCCTTAACAGAACGAATGATTAAGCATTTGCACGCCTTATTGAAGAGTTCCACATCAGATTCGGCCAAATCGTGGTTTGCCACAGGCAACTATAAGCGGCTGCCTAACGAGGTGGGTGGCATCGAAACAATTGCTCCACAAAAGGTTGGCGAGGCTATGCGCACGTTATTAAAGGAATACCAAGCAATGAAAGAGGTTTCGCTAACACACATTCTCGACTTTCATCATCGGTTTGAAACCATCCATCCTTTCCAAGACGGCAACGGGCGCATTGGTAGGCTTATCATGTTTAAGGAATGTCTTAACCATCATATTGTGCCTTTCATCATCACCGACGAGTTGAAAATGTTTTATTATCGCGGTCTTCGCAACTGGCCAAGCATAAAAGAATATCTCCTCGACACCTGCTTAACGGCACAAGATAGCTATAAGGCACGGCTTGATTATTTCCAAGTAAAGTACTAAGTGGCCAAAGGTTGTGCATCTTTTCGCACCCGCTAACGGCAGATTATACCATTTTTTCGCTTTGCTTTCGTCGCCGTTCGATATTTTTCATTAACTTTGTTGGTAGAACAATAAAAGACATAGCTATGACACAAGAAGAGAAATTGAAGATAGAAGAACGGATTATTGATGTGCTGAAAACGGTTTACGACCCCGAAATTCCCGTTAACATATACGACTTAGGATTGATTTACAAGGTTGACTTGCACGAAGACGGCACGCTAGACCTTGACATGACCTTCACTGCGCCAGCCTGTCCTGCGGCCGATTTCATTCTCGAAGACGTGCGCACAAAGGTGGAAAACATCGAAGGTGTTACCTCTGCGAACATCGAATTGGTGTTCGAACCCGCGTGGGACCAAAGCATGATGAGCTACGAGGCACGCGTGGAACTGGGATTTGAATAAGCAAAGACCGCCAAAACCCTTGGTTATGAAGAATGTTTATTTTCTTTCGGACGCGCATCTCGGCTCGTTGGCCATCGAACATGGCCGCATGCACGAGCGGAGAATTGTGCGTTTTTTGGACAGCATCAAGCACAAAGCCGAGGCTATTTATTTGCTTGGCGACCTCTTCGACTTCTGGAACGAGTACAAGATGGTGGTGCCCAAGGGCTATACGCGTTTCTTAGGCAAGCTATCCGAACTGACGGACATGGGCGTTGAGGTGCATTTCTTCGTGGGAAACCACGACCTTTGGACATACGGCTACCTGGAAGATGAGTGCGGACTGATTGTTCATAAGAAACCACTTACAACAGAGATATACGGAAAGGTGTTCTACCTAGCGCACGGCGATGGGCTGGGCGACCCCAACAATTCGTTTAAGCTGTTGCGGAAGGTGTTTCACAACCGCTTTTGCCAAGTGCTTTTCAATGCTTTGCACCCGCGTTGGGGCATGGCTCTCGGTCTTAATTGGGCCAAACATAGCCGAATGAAACGTGCCGAAGGCAAAGAACCGCCTTACATGGGCGAAGATAAGGAGTATCTTGTGCTGTACACCAAGGCTTATATGAAGGACCACAACAACATCGACTTCTTTCTGTATGGGCATCGCCACATCGAACTCGACCTGATGCTGTCGAAGAAAACGCGCATGATGATACTCGGCGATTGGATTTGGCAATTCACTTATGCCGTGTTCGATGGCGAGCACATGTTTATGGAACAGTATGTGGAAGGCGAATCGCAGCCGTAAAAGTGGAGAAGAAATGCTGATCGTGGCTTGTCGGACTAGTTAGACCTGCCGGGCTTATCAGACCTGTCGGACCAGTCGAACCAGTTGGACCAGTTGGACCAGTCCAGCTAATAACTATCCCTTTTACACAAGCCTTCCTTCCTCGTGATAGCTGTAATAACGCCCATCGGTAATGATGATGTGGTCTAGAAAATGGATGCGCATCGTTTCGCAAGCCTTCTTTACGGTTTGTGTTAGTCGGTCGTCGGCCGTGCTAGGCGACGTGTTATTGCTGGGATGATTATGGCAAAGCGCCAGAATGGTGGTGTTGTTAAGCAGGGCCTCGCGCATAACAACACGCACGTCAACGGCTGTTTCGCTGATGCCGCCATGCGAAATACGAAACGCCTTAATCAATTTGTAGTTCTGATTCATCAGCAAAGCCCACGCCTCTTCCACGTCGAGGTCTTGCATTCGGGTGTGCATAAAGTTGTAGATGGCCGTTGCCGAACCAAGGTCTTGCCTTTCTTCGGCCTGCTCTTGCTGTCTACGCTTGCCCAATTCGCATGCCGCCATGATGGTAACGGCCTTGGCCTCGCCAATTCCGCGATAGTTCATCAGCTCGTTAAACGAAAGTCGGCCAAGGCGTTTTAGGCTGTTGCCACAGTCGTTGAGCATGCGTTTCATCAAATCAACAGCAGATTCGTTCACCGAACCCGACCCAATAAGGATGGCCAAAAGTTCGGAATTGGTTAGGTTTTCGGCGCCAATGCGCGCCATTTTCTCTCGCGGGCGGTCTTCTTCCGCCAAATCAATGATTTTCATGATTAAGGTTTTTAAAGGTGAAAAGGTGAAAGGGTGAAAAGGTGAAAAAAATGGCTAACGCCCATTAACTTGGATGCTTGGTTGTTCTAGGCAATCTAGTTATCCTAGAGTTTCTGGGCAATCTTGTTGTTCTAGACTTTTTTAATTGTTCTAAGTAATCTAGGCCACCTAGTTGTATTTATGGTATCTAGGCATTCTTGCTTAACTGCTCATCCTCGCTTACTACTTTACTCCCTTTACTACTTACAACTTACTTATAAAACGTTTTTTCAAAGGCACTGAACTCATCTTTGCCCTTAACACAGCGTCGCCACCATGCTTGCAAGAACCCAAACCCATAGCCCAGCAGCTGAGTAAAGGCTGCCGCCACGCTAAGCAAGGCGATATATAGGCTGCCAAACATGGTAAGCGCATGCACGAAAAGGGCCAACGAGTAAACCAATAGGGGCGAAACACCGGCTATAACGAGCCATTGGCCCAACACCACACAGCCTAACAGCCATGCAACAACGCCTACCAAGGCCACGCCAGCAAGCAAAATAACCCCTAAGGTGAACACCATAGGCAACAGATGCACCAGTTTTAGCGATTCGGGATATTTCTTATAGAGGTTAATTCGGGCGATGCCGCTGTTGTAAACCTGACGGAAGAACTTGCGAAAATCCGTACGCCGCTTGTGCCACACCCACGCATCGGGAAACAAACGACAACGAAGTTGCGCCTTAAAGATACGTATCGAGAGGTCGATGTCTTCGCCAAAGCGCATCTTCGAGAACCCTCCAAGCTGCGAATACGCACTGCGCCGCACGCCCATGTTGAACGAACGCGGGTAAAACTTGTCCATTTTCTTCTTTCCACCGCGTATTCCGCCCGTCGTTAAGAAAGCAGTCATCGAGTAAGAAATGGCTTTTTGCTTGGGCGTAAACGACGGATGGGCAGCATCGGGGCCGCCAAAGGCATCGGCATCGTTGGCGTTCAGTTCGTCTTCCACGGCTTGCAGGTAGCCAGACGGCACCACAACGTCGCTGTCTAGTATCAACACATAGTCGCCTTTGGCCCTTTCAACGCCGTAGTTACGGCTCTGCCCAGGGCCAGAGTTCTCCTTATAATAATAATGTAGGTTGAGCAAGCCGCGGTATTTCTCGCATACATCGTGGCAAGGAACGGCCGACCCGTCTTCAACCACAATCACTTCAAAGTCGGTTATGGTTTGTCGGGTAAGGCTTTCTAGCAGTTCGTCCACCTCATCGGGACGGTTAAAAACGGGTACGATAAACGAGTATTTCATTTGGCGGCATGTTTTAGGCGTGGTGCGAAGTTAGGTTTGTGGCTTTCGTAGCAGTGTGGCGAAAAAGGCCTACCCCACCTCCAACGAAACATGTTGGAGGTGAGCATCGGGCCTTATTGTCTTATTCTTTCACTCTTTGCAGGTACGACCCGTCGCGCGTGTCAACCTGAATCAGTTCGCCTTCGTTGATAAAGAGGGGTACGCGTACCACCACACCCGTTTCCAAAGTGGCAGGTTTTGTGGCGTTGGTAGCCGTATCGCCCTTGATGCCAGGCTCGCTGTGGGTAATGCGCAACACCGTTTTCACGGGCATTTCAGCAAACAAAACGGTTCCATCAGTGGTATCGGTAACAACTTCCACCACATCGTTCTCTTTCATAAACTCAACACCCGTGATGGCATCTTTGGCAATGGGGGCTTGCTCGAAAGTCTCTTGGTTCATGAAGATGTATTCTTCGCCGTCCTTATATAAATATTGATAGGGACGACGCTCAATGCGAACATCTTCCAGTTTAAAGCCAACCTGGAATGTACGATCGAGCACACGACCCGTGGTAACGTTCTTCAACTTGGTACGCATCACGGTGTTTCCCTTACCGGGTTTAACGTGTTGAAAGTCGATACAAGTGAAAATTTGGTTGTCAAGACGGATGCATGTGCCAATCTTGATTTCTTGCGAATTAATCATTTCTGTTCGTTTATATTATTATAATAATGTGCAAAGTTAGCCATTTCGCCGAACATTTCATCCGTTTAAGATATAATTTAACTGATGGTATGCGCTAAAAATCACCCACTAAGTACACCTCGCCATATTAAAAACACCTATTTTATGAGATAAAAAATGTAAAATGCGGTGAAAAACCATTTTCTTAATGTATTTTTGCGTAATAAATTGACACCAAATACACATACTTAAAACAATGAAAAGAATACTAACTACCGTCTTAACAACGGCCGCTATGCTCACTGCCAACGCTGCCAACCCCACGGAAGGCGTGTTGAAAGTGAAGGGTACGCTGAAAAACTTCGGCGACTCGCTAATCCTTTTTGTCGCCGAACCAGGGCATAACCCCAGTCCTCGCGATACTTGCGTGATGAAAAACGGTGCGTTCGACTTTACCGTTAAACTCGCAAAGGTATCCGATTTGACCGTGGCAACGCCCGATGCCGTTAGGGGACAATCGCGCCAATACCTCACTTTTGTGGGCGTTCCGGGAGAAACACTTGTGCTAAACGGCGATGCAGACGGCAAATATACTTACGACGGCTCTAAGTTCTACAAGGAGTTTGCCGAGCTGAAAAACGCTCTTGAAAACTCAAACTCGGAGTTGGATGCGCTCATCAAGTCGCTTAACGAACGCATGGAAAAGGGCGAAAAGCAAGAAGACCTGATGAAAGAGTATCAGGAAAAGGCGCCTGCACTGCAAGCTAAGGCCGGCGTGGCGTACAAAGACTTCATCAAAGCGCACCCCGATTACGAGGCAAACGCCATTATCGTAACCAGTCTTTCGAAGTTGGAAGAGATGGAAGAGGCTGCCAGCTTGATGTCACCCGCAGTTAGAGAAGGCCGCATGAAAGATTTCTACATGGCCAGCATCAATGGGATGAAGAAACAAAAAGAGGCCGACGAGAAGGCTGCTAAGGCACAGGCTGCTGGCGTTGTTGCTCCCGACTTCACGCTGAACAACCTCAATGGCAAGCCTTTCAAAATGTCGAGCCTTAAAGGTAAGTACGTTGTTCTCGACTTCTGGGGTTCGTGGTGCGGATATTGCATCAAGGGTTTCCCAAAGATGAAGGAGTATTACCAAAAGTACAAAGGCAAGTTTGAGATACTGGGCATCGACTGCAACGACACGCCCGAGAAGTGGAAAGCTGCCGTTAAGAAACACGAGTTGCCTTGGCTGAACGTGTACAACCCACGCGAAAGCAAGCTTTTAGCCAACTATGCCATCCAAGGATTCCCCACAAAGATTCTGGTTGGTCCCGATGGTAAAATCGTAAAGACCATCGTTGGCGAAGACCCCGCCTTCTACACGATGCTCGACGAGCTGTTCGGCAAGGCCAAATAAGCCCTCAAAACCAACGAATATAGGCAGGTTCTAAAAATTACCTTTACTGTAT
>NZ_KV815087.1:27636-41714 GCF_001814145.1 Prevotella sp. HMSC073D09
TGCCAGATAAAAGCAAAAAGACAGTGAAGAGCAACACAAGGAACAACAATTGAACCCTTGCGGGGAATTTTTAGAACATGCCTAAACATCGCAAATGCGGCAAGGAGGGCAACATCGCGCACTGGTTGAAGTAACGAACGCGCGCCCCATTCCGCACCGCAAACCGCATAACCACGTGTTTTCAGGCCTTCGCCCAATGCGTCGGAGATTTGGAAACACGTTTGGCAAGTTCGGCAAATCGCCCCCAACGGCATCCACGCCACGGGCATACACCTTGCCCAACACGCCGCAAACAAGCATAAACCCTTAACAAATGTCGTTCTCAATCACAGTTAAACAGAAACTTTTCGACCTCTCAACGCCACGCGTAATGGGCATTCTCAATGCCACACCCGACTCGTTTTACGCTGGCAGCCGCGCACGAACTGAGAAACAAATAGCCCTACGAACCAACCAAATTATCGAGCAAGGCGGCACGATGATAGACGTAGGAGCATTCTCAACCCGACCAGGAGCAGAGCAAGTGAGCCAAGAAGAAGAAATGAAACGCTTGCGCAAAACACTCGCCGTGGTATGCAAAGAACAGCCAGAGGCCATTATCTCGGTAGACACCTTCCGCCCCGACGTGGCACAAATGTGCGTAGAAGAATTTGGAGTGGACATCATTAACGATGTTTCCGACGGCGGACTAACGGGAGTTGCCAACGTTCCGCTGGAACCAGAACCAGGCGAACTGCCGCAGATTTTCCACACCGTGGCCCGCTTGGGCGTGCCTTACATACTGATGTCTGTGCAACCCACGCTGCGCGATGTGCTGCTTGGGTTTGCCCGAAAGGTGTCGCAACTGCGTACTTTGGGCGTTAAAGACATCATTTTAGACCCTGGTTTCGGTTTCGGAAAGACGGTAGAAGACAATTACCTGCTGCTTAACGAAATGGAGAAGATGCAAGTGCTCGACCTTCCAACGCTGGTTGGCGTGTCGAGAAAGTCGATGATATACAAAACTGTGGGCGGCAATGCCGACACTGCCCTTAACGGAACCACCGTGCTACACACTATCGCCCTGATGAAAGGGGCCAACATCCTGCGCGTGCACGATGTGAAAGAGGCCGTAGAAGTGATTGCACTCTACAGCCGAACGATGTTGGCAACAACACCATAAACCCATCCATCACCTGCCCGAACGCGCTCATTGGCGGCCATCGGACTTACATAAACCAACCAATATGTTCTTCAACTTCGGAATAAAAGACATCATCGACATCGTGCTAGTGGCACTGATGCTCTATTATCTCTACCGACTGATGAAAGAGTCGCGCTCGCTCAACATCTTCATCGGCATCATGTTCTTTGTGCTGATATGGTTGTTGGTGAGCCAAGTGTTCGAGATGCGCCTGCTTGGAGGCATTCTCGACAAGCTTGTCAGCGTGGGTGTGATAGCCCTCATCATCCTTTTTCAAGAAGACATACGCAAGTTTCTCTATTCCCTAGGGGCCCATCAGCGCGTGCGCGGCGTGATGAAATACTTCTATAAGAACGACAACAACCCCAAAGAAGATAAGGAAACCATCATCCCCATCGTCATGGCCTGCATGTCGATGGCGCGCGGAAAGGTAGGCGCACTAATCGTCATCGAACGCGGCGAACCGCTAGACGACATCGTTGATACGGGCGACCTTATCGATGCCCGCATCAACCAACGCCTCATCGAGAACATCTTCTTCAAGAATTCTCCACTTCACGATGGTGCAATGGTTATCTCAAAAAAACGCATCAAGGCCGCGGGCTGCATCCTGCCCGTATCGCACAACCAAGACATTCCCCGTTCATTGGGCCTTCGTCACCGCGCTGCAATGGGCATCAGTCAGAGTAGCGACGCAATGGCCGTCATCGTTTCCGAAGAAACGGGCAACATATCCGTAGCCATTGGCGGCAAGTTCCGCCTGCGCCTTTCGGCAGAAGAGCTCGAAAGCATATTGACTGAAGAGGCGTTTAGGTAAGGGAAACAGCCTCACCCCCTACCCCTCTCCAAGCGGAGAGAGAACTAATATGCTAAGGAGATAAGGGGTTATGAAACGAAGGAGTTAAAACAGTATAGCGAACTTGTCTTGACTTTTAATATTTCTATAAACTGAGAGGAGTGCAAGACAAGTCAACTCACTGGCCTATAATCTCACGAAAGACCAACAAGTCCCAAATACATCAACTTACAAACCCACCAACTCACGAACTCACTAGGATATTAACTCAAAGACTTAAAAACTCATCAACAAACAAGCTAACCAACTAAAAAACACCAACTAAAAAACTCATCAACTCAAAAAATTATATTGTACACCCGATGGAAAGACGACCCCCAAACAAGGATCTGTACCTGACAGATGCGACTTGCTATGAGAGCCACCTACGTTTCCACACAGACGTCAAACTGCTTTGTGAGTGTTGCCAATGGTTTCACGACTCGCTTGTCTCCAAGAGCAAGCACCGTATTGTCAGCACCGGCCGTCCCAAGCTCCGTCCCATCGCCAGGGGCAAGTAAAACAAGCGTATGGTGTTTTGGGCAAAAGTCAACAACATACAGATTGACGGCGTATCATTTATAGGGCACCACTCCTTCAGGGCTTTCAACGAGGGCATGCGCCTTAAGCAATGCATTGAATATCGGGAATCGCTGACGGGAATCAAAGTCGGCCGCATCGGTGCCGACTCCATATATGCCAACAATGCCAACCGCACCACGTGTACGCCAAAAAGCATGATGACTTGTTTCGCCCAAAAAGAGCCAAAGTCCAAAGAGGAAGTCGGAGGTATCAAGAAGGCGAGAAGGATTATCGGAAACCTCAAGGTCACGGTAATGGCGGGCAGCTTTGGAAACAAGAAACAGCACTATGCCGTTGGGCGCAGCAAGGCACGCAACATGTTCTGCGAAACATTGCTACTATTCTACGGAATCCATACGGCAAATGCCGCCTTCCTTGCCGCAGGGCAGATGGCCAAGGGCATGAAGAAGGCAGCTTGATAAAAAAACAAGGTGGTTTTATACCGACCCATAGGCAGGTATGAAAGGAACAGGTGTGTCCAAACAGCTCGTCATTTGGGATTTATGCGCACAAAACACATCAAGAACTCTTCCAAAAACATTTTTCAAGGAATAAGGATGTGGCATTTGTCAACCTCCAAAGATTCCTAAGAGAGAATTAACTGGATTGCCCTAAAGTAAATCTGGTATAAGACATTTCCTTATAGTTGCGGATGCGAATTTGGGAGGATTTTTCTTCAAAGAGAAATGCAAAAGCATAGTAAATGGCCAAGAACGGAGGGGGACAGGTGCCCGAAAATTGCTCAAAAATCATCGCTTGGGCGCATTTTATATAGTTTTTAGCGGGTTTTCCTTTCTAGAATGGTTCGGCCGAAGAACGTGATTTGTAAAACATAATGACCAATTTAACAAATCGCCAGAAGGCTTTTCCCGAGATAAGAACACGGGCTCTGTATTGGCACAAACGATAGGGTTGAGCATGATGGGCGCAATGATGTGAACGATGTTAACCCCAATCGGCCATTGTCGGCTGTGCGGATTTAGTGTATTGTCGGGCATGTTGTCTGTCTTATAGTCAAACAGAATTGGGTTTGGAAAGCCATAGCTGCATTGTGAGCGAACAACTGTACTCCTTTTACTCAGCGTAAAGGTTTATGGATGCCAGACTACGCACGCTTTGCATTCAACTAACAAATATTATCCAAAAGCAATTCTGTTTGTCTATATTATTGAAGGCCTAGCAGGCTACGTCAAGGGAATAGGGGTGGGCATGATGCCGACAAGCAAACGAAAGGTGAACGGCAAACGATGGAAACAACCTAAAATGTTTGATGAGCTACCTAATGGTCTGTGGGGGGTAAGTTGTTATCGCAAAAGTTCAGCGTGCGGCTAAGTTTCCGTTCTTTTTGTCACAAGTTGTATAATGTTCGTTTCGCGCCGCATAAACATTCTGCCAAAAATCGAGCATAATAGAATAAAGGGAACAAGTTGGGTAGCTAGGGGCTTGATGCTGAAAAGGTTGTTGAAGTGTTAAAAAATTGCGCCCGAACAAAAAATATGTTCTAAAAGTTGGCGATATGTAAAATCTTATGCGTAACTTAGCACTCGACAAACGAAAGGGGTCTTTGCCACTGAAAAGCTCAACATACCGTGAACGACATTTAGTTGTGCAAATAAGACTTCCATTCAGCTAAACTAAAAATCTTAAATTCTACGCACAATGACGTTTACACAGATTCTCTCTTGCATCATTGCCCCTGTGCTAATGCCTCTATTTACACGCCGTGAACATTGGAAAGTGAAAGTGTACTTTTGTGTGCTTTGCGCACTTTGCACGCCTTTGGCTGGCATACCGCTTTTTCTTTTCTTGCGTAAGTTCTGACGTTCATCCGCATTTAGAATGAAACATCAACTTGCCGTGCATCAGCTTTGGCCACGGCAAGTGTAGAATGTTGCGCATGGTTATCGTGGTTGCGACATGGTTTGTTCTTTGAAGTTATGTGCCATGTCGTTGAAAGGTTTGCGCCTTGTATGCGGTTGCAGGGTGTAAGGGGAATGTGCGGAGTGTTTTTCGTTTAACGGCAGGTTCTGGTAAAGGCACGTTTCTTAGGCATGTTCTAAAATCCCCCATAAGGTTCTTCAATCGCTGTCCGTTGGTTTTGTTCCTCACTGTCTTTCTGCTTTTATCAATCATCTTTTGCTTGCTGTTTCAGTCGCATAGTCCACTACGCCCCTTCACGAAGTAAGCAAATCCATTCAGTTTAAAGCTAAAATACGGTAAAGCTAATTTTGTGTCCCCTGCCTTTAAGGTTTTTTCGTGTATGGCTTTTCGGTGGCTATTGGTTATATCTGGCATCTTTGGTTTGCCGTTTAGGTAGCATAGCACGCAATGTACCTTCAAGAGGTAAGCAAAATCTACTTAGGTAAAATCCCCAAAACCCCCAAAGCAAATTTTAGAACGAGCCTTAAAACCAACAAACTCATCCACTTAAATGCTTAAATCCTCATTATCATTTGGCTGTTTAAAAAGAAATAAGTAATTTTGCACCTCAAAAGCGAGATTATAACAATAAATTAAGATAAAGCAATGAAAAGAACATTTCAGCCCCACAACCGCAGAAGGGTGAATAAGCACGGCTTCCGTGAGAGGATGTCAACGAAGAATGGTCGTCGCGTTTTGGCTGCTCGCCGTGCGCGCGGTCGTAAGAAACTCACCGTTTCTGACGAACATCACGGCAAATAAGTCGCGGCCACGGCCTCGCTTAACGACATTGCAAGGCAGCGATGAAACAAATTGTTTCGTCGCTGCCTTGTTCGTTTGGGGAAACAAACTCGAACCCAACTGGCCTCGCCCCCAGCCCCAATCGGCCTCACCCCCAGCCCCTCTCCAAGGGGAGAGGGGATGGTATGCCTTGTTTATTCCCTCTTGTTAACTCATTAACTCGTCAGCTGGTTAACCTCTTCTCAACTTGTTCACTTGTCAATTCGTCAACTGGTTAACCTCTTCTCAATTCGTTCACCTGTTAACTCTTCAACTTGTTAGGCTTTCGTCAACTCGTCAGTTGATATAGCTTTCGTCACCTTGTCGGCTGATTAACTTCTCGTCAACCCATCACCTTGTCACCTCGTCAACTGATAAATCTTTCGTTAACTCGTCAACTAGTCAGCTGCTATTTGTCTTCTTTTCAGTAAGGATTTTGACGTTATGAGCACTTTAAAATCCACCAATCGTCCTCTCTGTCGCAAAAATTCAATTCTCGCAGAGGTTTGTTTAGGTGCAAAAGAGGGGACGACCTATAAGCGGTGGAAAACCGATTTATGACTGTGTTTAGATGCAAATTGCGCCGAAAATAGTGCATTTAACACCAAAACGCAAGGCTTTTGGCATCAAAACGCATCGCAAGTTGGTGCTTTTAGCCTTTCTGCACAATCGAAAACATGTGCAAAACATGCCAAAATACACATTAAAAACAGGTGTTTTAGTACCTAAAAGCTAGTTTTCGAGTGGTAAATGAATACGATTCAGCAACAATCTAGAAAGGTAAAATGGTGCTAAATGCAATTATTGTTCTCAAAAATGGAGTGAAAGACAAGCGTGTAAGGTGATATTTTATGCCTAATAGCATACTTTTAACCCTTTATTTTTCTGGAATGGGGTGGCGAGCAAGATGTGTTTTGTAAAGCAATAAGCATGATTTTAAGGTTGTGAGTTTATGAGTTGGTTAGTTGACAAGTAAACGCGTAGGCCTCTTAATGGTTTAACTGGTTAATAGGCGCAGCCATTATTTCACCTTTTCACCCTTTCGTGTTTCGACATAAATACAAGTCTTTTAGACATAAGAACATAAGGGACATAAAGCGGATGTGTTGGATTATCCCACCTTTATAAGTATGCCAAGGTGGTAAGGTCACCCAGCTTTTTATCATTAGATAGTGGGTAAGGAATAAGTTAATGAGTTGTTAAGTTAATGAGTTTGTAAGTTTGTGTGTGTAGGTGTCGTTAGTTATGAAGATAATAAGTTCGTGAGTTTATCTGTTGGCGGAATTAATTAAGAGCATACTTTATTAATTCCGCCAACAAGTTTATGATTCAAAATTTTACTCTTCGATAATTTTACCGTCATCCCAATTTCTATTAAAAGGCAAGACTACTTTATGTAAACGATTGAATAAAATCATTACCAAAAGATTGTTGACGCATCATGTTTTTCTTTCCAATGCTTCTCGTTCTTGAACCCCATTCCTTTTCGATATTGGTCATCGAATACAGCAGCAGTACAAGGGGTAAAGGTTATCACTTTGTCGGATTCTGCGTGTTTCTCCGTGAGCTGACCTGTTATATATGCGCCACAGATTTCGCCTTCGTCCGAACAGACCACATGACCATGTAAGTACTCTCGCATAATCAGAAAATCAAAGAAGTAGGACGGTTTCTTCTTTCGGGCAATAAGAGTCAGGATAAAAATCTCCAAATCATAAAACCGCACTGCCCAAGGATAGTTGTAGCCATCAGCAATGGTTAGAAATGAACTAAGATCTATTTGTATTTGCCCAAAAGCCTCTTGATTTACAATCATGTAAAAGTCATTGCCATCATAATCATCTGGATCAATGGTTTTTATAACTTTGCCAGTTTTGTCATACAGATTAAATTTTTCCCCCTTCTTCATCTTATCCTCAACACGTTTGCATTGAGTATATGCGTATCCTATGCTTCTATCGAAATCTTGTTTAATTCTTATAAAGGCACGTTCTGTATTGCGGAATGGTTCCTTATTTGTATAAGCTTTCGCCTCGATCACAAGCATTTTGCCTTTATATAGCACGATAATGTCTTGCTCGCAGCCATCAATGTAATAACCCTTGAAGACCTCGGCCTCCTTGCCGAAGAATTTTCTAAATAGTTCCACTATTTTTTTTTCAAGATAGGCTCCCTTGTGATGAGATAATCTCGAATTTACCTTTGATGAATGTTTGCATATTTCATCCAACAATGATTGAATTGCATGCAAAACTCTCTTCTCCTCAAATACTTGATATAAGCCATTTCCCAGTTTTACGATAGGCTTATCTACTATTGGGTTGCATCCGGTATAGTATAAGAAGTCTGAGTTGGTCCTTTCTGTTGACAATAACGAGAGTATTGTATTTACTTTCTGAAGTGGCAGGCCATCTACTGCAAGGTCAGTAGGCTTAAAGCGATTCTTAATTCCGGGGTCTGAACGAAAAGTGGATAATGCTTGGAGATTCTCCAAGGTGTCATGTGTCATAGATGGGAAATCGGTGCCAACATCTAAATCTGTGTAGTCTCGCCAATTTGCACGAAGTGGTGTCAATTGGGGGGTTGACAAAGAAGCAAAATTATATGTACACCATGAGTCTAAATTTTCATAGAATAGAAGAAGATCCGCAGTGCATAAGTCATACTTCTCCGTCAAAACATCATCCATTGGTGTATACACGTTTTCAATTTCTTCTATGACCTGTTCTTCATAGTTCAAGGGGCCGAGATTGAAATAACTCAAGAATGTCGGCATTGCTATATTTACCTTTCTTTTCCATTCTTCATTTACTTCACTTTCATCTTTTGGATAGAATAACTTAACGTGCTCTAAATCTATGTCTTTCAGTAGTTCTACAATGTGGTTCCAATCCTCATATGTATAATTAATCTCGCTATCGCCATTTGGTTCAACAGATAGCATAAGACCTGCAAGATAATACAATTGGCGCATAGGAGATGTTAGCTCTGACAGCTCTTGTCTTGCCTTGGCATTGGAAATACAAGTCATCAAGTCGGAAAGATGACCAAGCATATTTTGCGTCTTGTATTTTGCCATGAACTGCTTTAGCTCATTCGATATTTGTTCAAGTCTCGTTATATCCATTTTTATGTGAAAAATATTAATTAGGTAGTTTTGTCTTTTAAAATTTCTACAATTTGAGAAGGCTTTATTGTCGTTGCGATGCACAAACGAATCAAGATAAACGCTCCTCTTATGTGCGAAGTGTTGGACAAAATTACAATATAATTTGAAACCCTACACCAATTTTCAGTGGTAAAAAGTTGTCGTGTTACGAAAAATAACCTGTGGAGGTTGCTCAGTGCATTCTCTGCAAGTTGAATTCACCACATTACCCACTAGAAGATTTATTTCAAGAGGTTTGTTTTTAAGGTACACCTTATTCTACTTTTATGTATATATCCAGTTGTTTCATCTTTTGTTTGCACTTTCCACCATTGCCCATCATTATTCAAAATGGTTAGCATTTCGTTGGTTGCAACTCGTTTTATGACTTTTGATGTAGAGCTTGCTTTTTCACGGAGATTAGCATACCCGTCGGGGTCGTCAACGAAGTAAGTGTCATTGGGATCGATAGCATTCTCCATTAACAATACTGCTGCTACCAGCTCTTTCAATTGGCTGTTGCCATAATAATTGTTTTTTTCGAGGCGATGGGCTAAATGTTTGTCCTTAGACATGAAGTTGCTTAGATGTTGATATGCTTTTTCATCTTTTATTCCCCCGATGTTGTCTTTGTTCTTTGTGTCATACTCAATCAAACATTCCATCAAGTACGCCAAACACGCATCCTTTACTTGTTGCGCGTATTTTAATTTTGTGAAAAGCTCAAAATAGGCATAAACCAAGTCGTCAAACGGAGTCATGGTTTCGTTCGTTCTGTTAGACGTGCGGAATATTTCGGCAATGAGATTGCGGCGAAATCCCCTTTTCTTGTTGTTGTAGAATAATATGCTTTCTGCACAATCTCTATAAAATGAATGATTGGACATGTTTTTTGCAAAATCAATGCTTTTGTCCATAAGCATTTTGTTGCGTTCATAATCGATGTTAAAAACGATGTCTATTGCATATTCGGGATTATTTAAGAAGAAAGAAAGCGTTACTGCATTGTCATTGAACAACAGCTTGTTATAAGCTAGAAACTTTTCGCCTATACCGTTTTCTCGTGTAAAGAGAACCTTTTTGGCATCTTCTTCCGTTGGGTCTTCTTCCTTTTCGGGTTGGTAAAATAGTCCTTCTGCCTCTGTGAAGATAAACCTTCCCACTTCGTTAATCGTATATTCTATGCTCAGTCCTATATTTACGGTATGGTCTTGTGCCTTTTTATGAAGAGAAATGCCCCAATACTCCATACACCTATCCTGAAACTCTTGATACGTAGGAGCTTTATATCCATTTTCTTTGCCATATTCTTCCAATATAGCTGTTTGTATTAACGCTTGCTCATCCATTAGCTTTCTATTTACATAGGCAGTGTCTTTTGGCATGCTTGCATTTTTATTTCGTCCGTGGCAGGGGAACGCGAATAGGCTAAACAAGCACATCAAAGCATACTTACTTATCATCAGTTTGTGGTTTGAAACCAGTGGGTTGCATAATCTTCTAAGCATAAATCTCTATGAAGTTGTCTTTATTTTAATGTTATAAACTATGAGGGGGTATTGTCTTTGTGATGCGCAAACGAATCAAGATAAACGTTCCTCTCGCGTACGAAGTATTGGACAAAATTACAATATAATTTGAAATTCATCGTTCTAAGACTTTATTTTTCGATAATTTCAACGTCGTTCCTATTTATAATCGAAAGTAAAAAGATTTGGAAGATGTTAAGGAAAAACGTATCTTTGCATCATGACATTAAACTTATCCATAGAAGAATTCAAAACCCTTCGCAGGCTCCAGCACAGTAAGGAATTTCGGCCCTATTGGATTCAGATTACCTGCATACTGATGCTGGCGCATGGTCACGATGTGGAAACAGTCTCCAACGACCTTGGAATAAGCTTGCTCAGCGTGTACAACTATGCAGAGGCCTACAGGACGGGTGGCATTTCCAAACTGACCGACAACCGCTAAGTTGACGGTGCGCATTAAAATTAACTAGATGGTAAGGATTCTGACAATCATTTTGGCTGCCTCATGGTCGATGGCCATCGTGGCGCAAGAGAAGGTGACCGGGCATGTGTACGACCCGTCACACAAGGCTATCGTAGGAGCTACTGTTGTGATGCTCAGCAGTCCCGATTCAACTTATATCTGTGGTGAGGTGAGCGATGCCCAAGGGCGTTTCGTGATGCCGCGACCGCAGGGCGAGTGGATGATTGCGGTGTCGTGTTTGGGCTATGAAACCGCCATTGTCAGGCCGAACGTTGGCGACTCGTTGAGCATCGTGCTCAGCGAGGCACAGCATCAGTTGAACGAGGTGAGGGTACAGGCTTCGCGCCCTGTGTCGCAGCTTACCCGTGACGGCTTTCGCTATGTCGTTCGCGGCACGGCTCTCGCACGCGCTGGAAACCTTGAGGACGTGTTGGCCGCAATGCCGCTCATGAGAAAAACGGAAAGCGGATACGATGTGATGGGCAGAGGGCAGGCCGTGTTCTTTGTAGACGGCCGCCGCATATACACCTTGTCGGAACTCGACCATCTCTCGTCTGATGCCATCAAGAGCTTGGAGGTGGTCACAAATCCTGGCCCTGAATACGATGCCGCTATCAAGGCTGTGGTGCGGGTAACAACCTATACCAGCGTTGCCCAGGGGCTGAGCGTTGATGCTCGCTCTACATGGTACCAAAACCGCAACACCAGCGCGATAGAGCAGATGAACTTGCGATATAGTGCGCGGCGGTGGACGGTGTACGACAACTTTGAATACCGGTTGGACAACTATTTGAAATGGAAAGACCTCGCCCAAACGGCCTATGTAGACACGCTGTGGGACGAAATCAGCAATGAGCAGGAACATCGTAAGCACAACCGTGTGGAGAACACGGCGGGCATTGACTACCAAATTGCCGAGCAGTCGTATGTTGGTGGGCGATACCTGTTGACCCTCGACACGCGTAACCGCATGGATTTGAGTTCTACCAACCGTATCTCTGCAGACGGGCAGCCGTACGACCTACTGCGCACTGATGGGCAGGAGCGTGGTCACAGCAACCCGAGCCACCTAATCAATGTCTATTATTCTGGAGCCGTCGGTAAATTCAAAATCAATACCGACCTCGACTACCTCCACAGCACGACCGAGACAGACAATGCTTATGACGAGATAAGCCAAACCGGCCGTAGCCGTGTGTTCTCGGCTGTCAGCCATATCAACAACAGACTGTTGTCGCTGCGTGTCTCAGTCGGACACAAGCTGTGGCGTGGTGATGCAACAGTGGGCGCGGAGTATGTCCGTACTCGGCGCAACGACGATTACACCAGCACCCTTGGCGAGATGCCCACATCGCAGAGTTTGTTGAGGGAAACGCAGCGTGCGGCTTTTGCCGACTACTCTGTGCTGACCAGCGTAGGCCTCTTCGGTCTCGGCATTCGCGCGGAGGATTCACGGTTCACTTTCCATCCCGGCAATGGCGAGGCCGATGTGAACCAGTCCGTCTTCAGGGTCTATCCCAACCTTTCGTGGGGCATCCGTGTCGGGCAGTTGCAGGCCCAGTTGCTTTACTCCACCGAAGTCAGCCGCCCCACATATCGTCAATTAAGCAAGAATGTGCTCTACGGTAGTCGTTACACTTGGCAGATGGGCAACCCGTTGCTGCGGCCGGAGTATGTACACGAATTAACGCTGCAAGGCGTGTGGCGGATAGTTCAGTTCCAGTTAGGTTGCTCAGACACGCGCAACGCCATCATCAACTGGGGCACGCAGTCGGCAACGCACAGTGCAGTGTCGATAATGTCTTACCGCAACCTGCCGTCGGTTAAGCAGATGCGGCTGGCCGTGGTCGTCTCAAAGGGATTCGGAGCGTGGACGCCCCAACTTACAGCGGTGATGAACAAGCAGTTCCTCCACTTGACAACAGGCACGGGTGAGTACAACTTGAGCAGTCCCATCTGGGTTGTCAAACTATCCAACAACTTCCAGATAGGCCGCACGCTGTCACTCTTCCTCACTGCTGACTATCAGAGCCAGGGCGACTACCGAAACGTGCATCTCAGCCGCGACATGTGGTCGGTCAACTTCAACGCCGTCAAGACACTGTGCCACGACCGTCTGAGTGTGCAGCTCAAGGTCAATGACATCTTCGACAGCAAAAAGGACCGCAACGACATCTACAACGACCAAATGGTGATGCGCCTGCTAAACCGATACGACTTCAGAGCCGTCTCAATAACCCTGCGATACAAGCTGAACAGTAAGGACTACAAATCTCACAGTCACAGCGATGCCGACCAAGAAGTCAAGCGGTTGTAACTAACTGAACGTTTTCGTTAAGTCAAATGAACAATGTCGGGCTTGCCCGAACATTGTCATGGCGAGAAAACGCACTTTTAGAGGGACGAGAGAAGAACTTTCGGGAGTAGCTTGTATTCCTTTGCTTTTCTCGAATGGGGAGGTTAATAAGATGTACCTTGTAAAAAGTTAGGTGAAATGATGAGCTTATGAGTTTGCGAATTAACAAGTTAACGAGTTGGCTAGTTAACAGTTGACAAGTAAGCAAGTTTACAAATCAATGGGTTAACCATTAAATAGATGAAACTGTTATTTTCGCCTTTTCACTCTTTCCCTCTTTCACCTTTGCCAGAGGGTAAAGTAATACGTTTGTGAGTTTATCTGTTGGCGGAGTTAATTTGGCGCGTGCCTAATTAGCTCCGCTAACAAGTTTGTTACTCTACTCTTTTACTCTTCGGTAATTTTATCATCATCCCTAATCAGTTGTCCCTTTAAAAAAATGGCCCAGCGAAATTAAGATTGAGAGTAACTATTCAGCAATAAGGCGTATAAACTATTATTGATTATCAATAAGTTACACAAACAGACAAATACAAATTCTAGTAAAGTAATGTCATTTCGAGCCTTTTTGCCACAAAATTACGTTTATAAGTTCTTGATAATCAACGTTCATTATTGCTGAATAGTTACGATTGAGATAAATTCTTGGCGAAGTGGTTTTTTAAGGGACGATTAGATAATATGAATTATATTTTAATGAAGTCGTCTTGGCTTTTAATATTTCTATAAATTGAGAGGGGTGCAGGGCTAATCAACTTACTGGCTTATAATTTCGCGATAACCCAACAACTGGCGAATGCACCACCTCATCAACAAAAAAATCACAAAACCTCATCAACTCAAAACTTAAAATGATTATTTATATTTTACAATGTCACTCTAATTTTCACATCGTTCTAGCGAAAATATGGGTTAAAAAGTAGGTAAATAGGCACTATTTCTAGATTTTGTTGCCTTTCATTTTGTCTATTTTTAAGAACAAAGCCTGCATTTTGCACCATTTTACCTTTCTAGATTGGTTGCCAACTCATTATTGTTTACGCCCAATTACCCACTTTTAGCACCTAAAATCCCACTTTTTAACACCTATTTTACCCTTTTCGGCCATGTGTTTCGTGGTTTTAGAAGATTTTGTTTATACCATTGCGGTGGATATTTATGCTTTTCGCCTTGCATTTAGCAGCATTTTGCGCTGCATTTAGCACCAAAACACATCGCATTTAGTACCAAAACACCCTGCATTTTGCATCAAAACGCACTGCATTTAGCACCAAAACAC
>NZ_KV815087.1:41814-51360 GCF_001814145.1 Prevotella sp. HMSC073D09
AGGTGGGCCGTTGGTGGACAAAAAGGGCACTCATTATGTTAAAATCTTTACCGAAAAGATTACAGTGGTTGGCCGACTGGCGAGTGAACAGGCAGGCAAGAGAACAAGCGGATAAGTGGGCAAATTAATCGCACTTTTCGAAGAACGTTTTCGTTAAGCCAAATGAGCAATGCCGAGCTTGCCCGAACATTGCCATGGCGAGAAAACGCACTTTTCGAGGAACGAGAAAAGAACGGAAAAGGCATGCCTTTATAGAAACATTAAAGGTAAAGACGACTACGGGGCTAAAACATTCGTTCTGAAAAGGCGTTCTCAACTTTTATTGCTAACTTTGCAGTGTAAGCAAACACAGTAAAACAAAAAATATGAAAACGAAGAGATTTTTGTTGGCAGCGGCCCTGATGCTGACTGCGGCAACATCGGCTCTTGCCCAAAAGACTTTTACCCTTAATTTGTGGCCGTCGGCACCTGCTGTGGCAGGCAGCGACGACAAGGATACGGCAAAGGTGCAGGTGTTTTTGCCGCGCGAGAAAATGGCTACGGGCAGGGCGGTGGTTATCTGTCCGGGTGGCGGATACCAGACGTTGGCGATGGATAGCGAAGGGCGCGACTGGGCACCGTTTTTCAACAATATGGGCATTGCGGCCATTGTGTTGAAGTACCGCATGCCCAACGGCGACAAGCAGGTGCCCATCTCTGATGCCGAAGAGGCCATGAAACTGGTGCGGCGACATGCGGCCGAATGGCGCATTAAGCCTAACGAGGTGGGCATTATGGGCGCATCGGCTGGCGGACACTTGGCCTCGGTGCTGGCAACAAAGGCAACGGGCGATGCCCGACCCGACTTCCAAATTCTGCTTTATCCCGTTATCACCATGCAGCCAGGGCTTACCCATCGCGGTTCGCGCGAGCGTTTCTTGGGCAAGAACCCCAGTAAGGCCGACGAACGCGAATACAGCACCGACCAACAAGTTACGCGTTCTACGCCGCGGGCATGGATTGCGCTGAGCGACGACGACCGTACGGTGATGCCCATCAACGGCGTTAACTATTACGCAGAGCTTTATCGGCACGATGTTCCGGCATCGCTGCATGTCTTTCCTGGTGGAAGACACGGCTGGGGGCGCAAGCAGACCTTTAGGTATAACTTAGAAATGGAACTCGAACTTAAAGCGTGGCTGCAATCGTTCTAGGCTTTTAGCAACAGCCCAATTTGTCAAAATCATGGCTACCATGTGTGGGGGAGTGTGACAACCTTTGCGCGATTGCCACACTCCCTCTTACAGGTAGCCATGTTTTGTGTTAGTGATGGCGCAAAGCTTGCGGGTTGATTGATTCTTAATAGGGCGGTAGGCGAAGGGAGTTGCCGCTGTTTTTAACCTGCAAATGTTGCCTATTCAAGGCCGAAACCGCCATATTGTTAACCCTGATTTTGTGCCATTCTGTGGGCGTTTTACCGTGAAACATGATGGCGTGTGCATGCAATTTCTTTTCTAAAAGTTTTCGTAACCCATTTATTTTCATTACCTTTGCACCGTTCAAACACGAATGTTGTCTATTATGGCTGGGGGCAACGGTTGGTTGGACAAGTAATAATAGACAAGGTTTCTAGGTTCGTGGGTTGATGAATTCATGATATTTGGATAACGATTAGCAACGATGAAGTCATCAACAAACAAGGTTTCGTTTGGTGTAAACCCCGCTTGTGGTGCGCTCTCTGGCTTGCCAAGGCTTGCATCTGCTTTCGCAACATGCCCCTAAGTGGGCGGTGTTGACGGGTAGATATGCCGTTTGTGGCGTTATCTTTGGTTTGATGCGACCCCAACCGCGAAACCATTTTAACAACAAGAAGAATTGAAGACATTTAAAGAATTGGGCGTGAGCGAGCCTATATGCCGCGCCATTGAAGAGTTGGGTTTCGAGCAACCCATGCCTGTACAAGAAGAAGTGATTCCCTACCTGCTGGGTAATGGCAACGATGTTATTGCCTTGGCGCAGACGGGAACGGGCAAAACTGCAGCCTACGGCATACCCGTACTGCAAAAAGTAAATCCAGAAGACAAGCATACACAAGCCCTTATACTTAGTCCTACGCGCGAACTTTGCTTGCAAATAGCCGACGATTTGGCCGACTTTTCTAAGTACGTGCAAGGTTTGCACGTGGTGCCCGTGTATGGCGGAGCCTCTATCGAGATGCAAATTCGCCAACTACGCAAGGGCGCACAGATAATCGTGGCCACGCCAGGCCGACTTATCGACCTGATGAAACGCGGCGTTGCGCAACTAGACAATGTGAACAACGTGGTGCTAGACGAGGCCGACGAGATGCTGAACATGGGCTTTACCGAGAGCATCAACGCCATATTCGAGGGCGTTCCTGCCGATCGTAACACGCTACTCTTTTCGGCAACGATGAGCAGGGAGATTGAAAAGATAGCCAAAAACTACCTGAACGACTACAAGGAAATTGTGGTGGGAAGTCGTAACGAAGGTGCCGAAAAGGTGAACCACATATATTATATGGTGAATGCCAAAGACAAATACCTGGCACTTAAACGTCTGGTTGACTTCTATCCGCGCATTTTCGCCATCATTTTCTGCCGTACCAAGCTCGAAACGCAAGAAATAGCCGACAAGCTTATTCGCGACGGATACAATGCCGAGGCCTTGCACGGCGACCTAAGCCAGCAACAGCGCGACCTCACCATGCAGAAGTTTCGTAACCACAACGTGCAGTTCTTGGTGGCCACTGATGTTGCCGCACGTGGATTGGACGTTGACGACCTGACACATGTTATAAACTACGGACTGCCAGACGACATCGAAAGCTACACCCACCGCAGCGGACGAACAGGGCGTGCCGGCAAGAAAGGAACGTCTATCAGCATCATCCATACGCGCGAACGCTCCAAGGTGCGTGCCATCGAGAAGATTATACAAAAGGAATTTGTAGACGGAACGCTGCCCACGGCTAAGGAAATATGCAGCAAACAGCTGTACAAGGCCATGGATGCCATATCTAAGGTCGACGTGAACGAGGAAGAAATTGCCCCGTTCCTCGAAGAGATTAACCGCCACTTCGAGTACATCGACAAAGAAGACCTTATCAAAAAGATTGTAAGCATGACCTTCGGCCGTTTCTTAGACTACTACGCCAACGCGCCCGAAATAGAGAAACCTTCGATGAAACGCAACGAGCGCGAGGGCAAAAGGGCCGAACGCGGGGGCGGTCGCGATGCACAACGCGGCGCACGCGGCAAACGAACCGAGCGCGGCGCACGTGGCGCACGCAAAGCCGAGGCCGGTTATCGCCGCTTGTTTGTTAACTTAGGTAAGGACGACGGGTTCTATCCTGGCGAGGTAATGCAGTTTATCAACCGCAATGTTCAAGGCCGCGTGGCCGTAGGGCATATCGACTTGTTGGGCAAATTCTCGTATATTGAGGTTCCCGAAGGCGATGCCTCGCGCGTGATGCAAGCCCTTTCGGGTGCAAGTTATAAAGGTCGCGACGTGAGATGCAACGATGCCGACGAGGGCGGACACGGCCGTTCGGCCTCGGCTAAGGGCGGCAGAAAGGGGCAACGCTTTGCCGATTCGGCTCCCGCAGCAGGCGGAAAGCGTGGGCGTAAGGCGCAACGCCAATTTAACGATGATAACGAAACGGGCGATTGGCGACAGTTTTTCCAACAGCCTGCGCCCAAACTAAAAGGCGCGGAACCCGATTTTTCGGAAGAAGGTTGGGCCAGGCGCAGGCCGAAAGCCTAGGGTAGGCAGGCTAGGCAATCAGTAAAATCGGAAAAGTCGGACTAGTCTGACTAGTCCGACAGGTCCGACAGGTCTGACCGGTCCGATTAATTAAAAACAAAGGTAAAAACGAAAAATAGCGCATTGATTATTCGTCATTTCCTTTTTTATTACCTACCTTTGTGCCAATTTATTTTTAGATGTTTTAAAACAATAAGTTTTTAGATGAACGTAATAACGAAAACAATTTCATTGCCTGATGGCAGAACCATCAGCATTGAGACCGGGAAAGTGGCAAAGCAGGCCGATGGTTCGGCTGTCGTTCGTATGGGCAACACCGTACTACTTGCTACTGTTTGTGCCGCAAAAGATGCAGTTCCCGGAACAGATTTTATGCCTTTGCAAGTTGATTACAGAGAACAGTATTCTGCCGCAGGGCGTTTCCCCGGCGGTTTTACCAAACGCGAAGGCAAGCCTGGCGACAACGAGATACTTACCTCGCGCCTTGTAGACCGCGTTTTGCGGCCCTTATTCCCCTCAAACTACCATGCAGAAGTTTATGTAAACGTGATGCTGTTGTCGGCAGATGGTGTTGACCAGCCCGACGCTTTGGCCGGCTTGGCCGCGTCTTCGGCAATGGCATGTTCAGATATACCCTTCGATTTCTACATCAGCGAGGTTCGCGTTGCTAGGGTTAACGGCGAGTATGTTGTTAATCCCACCTTCGAGCAAATGAAGGAGGCCGACATGGATATCATGGTGGGCGCAACCAAGGACAACATCATGATGGTGGAAGGCGAAATGGACGAGGTTACCGAGCAAGACCTTATCCAAGCCCTCAAAGTGGCTCACGAGGCCATCAAGCCCATGTGCACCATGCAAGAAGAACTGGCTAAGGAACTGGGTAAAGACGTTAAGCGCGAATACGACCACGAGGTGAACGACGAAGATTTGCGCAAGCAGATGAACGACGTGTTGTATCAGCCCGTGTACGATGTTACCAAGCAGGCTCTGCCTAAGCAAGAACGCCACGATGCTTTCGACAAAATCGTTACCGACTTCTTGGAGAAGTACGATGCCGAAAATACCGAAAAGCTTACCGCCGAAGAGTTGGAAGAAAAGCACGGAATGGCTGCACGCTACTACGACGACGTGTTGCGCGATGCCATGCGCCGTTGCATCCTCGACGAGGGCAAACGCCTTGATGGTCGTAAGACCGACGAAATTCGTCCCATTTGGTGCGAAGTTAGTTCGTTGCCCATGCCTCATGGTAGCGCCATCTTCACCCGTGGCGAAACGCAAAGCCTTTCAACATGTACGTTGGGCACAAAGCTTGATGAGAAAATGGTAGACGATGTACTCGACAAGAGTTACATGCGTTTCCTTTTGCACTATAACTTCCCACCCTTCTCAACAGGCGAGGCCAAGGCTCAACGTGGTGTTGGCCGTCGCGAAATTGGCCACGGCCACTTGGCTTGGCGTGGTTTGAAGGGTCAGATACCCGAAGACTATCCCTACACCGTGCGTGTGGTAAGTCAGATTTTGGAGAGCAACGGTTCTTCGTCTATGGCCACCGTATGTGCCGGAACGCTTGCTTTGATGGATGCAGGTGTGCCTCTTAAAAAGCCTGTTAGCGGTATAGCCATGGGTCTTATCAAGAATCCGGGCGAAGAGAAGTACGCTATCCTCAGCGACATCCTTGGCGACGAGGACCACTTGGGCGACATGGACTTTAAGACAACGGGTACGAAAGACGGACTTACGGCCACGCAGATGGACATTAAGTGCGACGGCTTGAGTTTTGAAATTCTTGAAAAGGCCCTGATGCAAGCTAAGGCAGGCCGCGAGCACATCCTTGGCAAGCTTACCGAAACGATTGCAGAGCCACGTCCCGAACTTAAACCGCAGGTTCCACGCATTGTGCAAATCGAAATACCCAAAGAGTTTATCGGTGCCGTTATTGGTCCGGGCGGAAAGATTATCCAGCAGATGCAAGAAGACACGGGCACGACGATTACCATCGACGAAGTGGATGGTAAGGGTAAGGTTCAGGTGAGCGCACCCGACAAAGCCAGCATCGATGCTGCCCTATCAAAGATACGTGCCATTGTTGCCGTTCCCGAAGTGGGCGAGGTTTACGAGGGTACTGTTCGTTCGGTTATGCCTTATGGTTGTTTCGTAGAGATTATGCCAGGCAAAGACGGACTGCTGCACATTTCGGAAATAGATTGGAAACGCCTTGAAACAGTTGAAGAGGCTGGCATTAAGGAAGGCGACAAGATGCGGGTGAAACTGCTCGACATCGACCCCAAGACGGGCAAGTACAAGCTGTCGCGCCGTGTGTTGATGGAGAAACCCGAAGGATATGTAGAGCGCGAACGCCGTCCACGTGGCGACAGGCCCGAAAGAGGTGAACGCCGCGGCCGCCGCGACGACCGTCACGACCGCGATTAAGCCAACATGAAAGTCGTTGTTGGCATGTGTTGCGCCGACATGCTCTTGCATGGCATGCGCATATCGTGTACGTAAGGTAGGCACAATATTTAATTGGCGAGCCGTCTTTGCAATAAAGGCGGCTCGCTCCCTTTTTGTGAGGATGTAGCCTTAAACAGTCTTCCTGAGCCCATTAGAAATGAAAAAGATGCTTAATTAATTTGGTGGCAAAGAAAATAAACGTTAATTTTGCATGCGTATTTTAGAGATAGGAGTTGAAAGGATTAAGAGGAGTAAACAAATCGTAGTTGCATTCATGCATTAAGGAAGGAATGCCTATCAAGGATAACGGGCGTAAAGCACATGAAGGATAATACTTCTGTTGTTCGGAAGTTTAAAGCGACTTGTGGGTTGTTAATAGGGTTGCTGTTATCACCGTGATGATGAGAGAATATTTGGTAAGCAGGTGCTTATCCTTTGCGCGTATAGCGAATGCAGAATCCTCTTAGCAATTTCACGCGCAAACGTCAGTAGTACGCATTCTCTAGATATGTACTTAAAAGAAAAAAGGATATTAAGAAACGAAATGTATAGTTATGATGAAAGAAAATGTAGGTAGCGTAAAGAAAGTTTATCTTAAACCATTAATGGAGATTTTGTTTTTCGATGTAACATTGTCTATCCTGGCGGGGAGTCCTCCTGTCGGTGGCGGTGCTGGTGAAGCAGGTGACGACACCCCCTTATCTGCCAAAAACGATGAATATTTCGAGGAAGATGTATAATTTCGTAGTGGTATTATAAATGGAACAGACAATAAGGAAGATATAAAAGAGAATAACGAAATGAAACAACGTTTTTTATTGGTTTTCGTCGTATTAGCTACGATAGTTTTTTCAAGTTGTTCAAATGAGAACACAACACAAGAAAGTGATGTGCAATCCCTGAGTGAAGTGACGGAGTTCGCTTCTGTTGATAGTGGGGTTCTGTTTAAGACGAAGACCCGGACAACGGGTATATATGATGGCTTTAAGATAAAGTTTTATTGGACGTCGGGCGATAAGCTGTGGATTAACAACCCCACAGCTCCGTCAGTGTTTACTCAAAGTGTAAAAGACGACATAGACAAGCGTATTGCTGTTAGTAAAGATGGTAAATCAAAATATGCCAACTTCTATTTTTCAGGCACACTTACAGCAAATTCGTATAAGCTGAGATATACGGGGAAAGGAAATCCCGCAAGCGACAAGGTAACCATTAAGGCTCATCAAACGCAGCAAACATCCAACGATGCCTCGCATATTGGTGCAGATGGTGACTGTGGCACAGCAACGGCCACCAAAAATGGCGGGCGATACGAGTTCGCACTCGACCATAAGGCAGCCTATCTTACATTCACTCCGTTTTACTGTCTTGAAGAATTAGACAACTCCGTAACGATAGAAAGCATAATGGTTTCTGCAAACGAGAACCTCGCAGGCACATTCAACTTCAATGACGACGGCATACAAACGGCCTCTGTAACGTCTCCGTCTAAGCGTGTTACACTATCATTGGGGGGCGGGTTTAACATACCCTATTCTATAGACTACGCAAAGTGTGCTGCCATCATGGTAGTTGCGCCAGGCACATACACCAACTTTACTGTTGAATATCATCTCAGGGATTCGGAAACGGGCGTTACAGGAACGGTTTCTAAAACATATCCTAGCGTGAAATTAAATGCGGGAAGGAACAAACCTGTGGCGTTCAACTTTACCCTTGACAAGTACGACATGAATTATTATATGTGGGATGCCGGCAAACCTTATTGGGATGGATACACGGGTAAGTTGCCTGTTAAAGACGGGGAGCAGGCTCCTTACGAAGCATCTGGCACCAACCGCTACTTCAATGGCGATGGAATCAACCTCTACGCTGTTAACGCATGCAAGGTTTGTCCTAATGCCAACGAGGCCGCTTTGTATGTGTTTAGGGGTGACCCACATTGGGACGAAACAACACTTTGGGTGAAAAACAAACACCTATACAAAGGGGGTATGTGGTTTTTGAAACTGAAGTATTGCGATAGAGGTCCTTATAAATCTCCCGTAACCACCTACCCTGATGGCGTAGACTATCGTGCCAATTCGTATTGGTCAACTTGGAACGAATCGACTAAAACGGTAAATGGCTCTAGTTGGGTAAAAGCACCTGGCCAAGGTAGGCCTGCCGACACCAGCAAATACTTTTATCTCCCTGCCATGGGCTATCTCGATAACGATGGTGGAAAGCAAGGCCTTCTCAAACTAAAAACCGCAGGTTACCAAGGCGCTTATTGGACGTCGACGTCTGTTCTGTTTGGAGGTTGGTCGCAACAAGCCATCTGCCTGCATTTCTCTAAAGAACAAGTGGGCTTAGACGCTGACCTGAGATGGTGGGCTTACCCCATTTTTACAGTGGCAGACAAGTAATTCTGACAGGTTTAAGGGAGATTTTGCCAACGGCTATTTTGCAAAATCCTCACTTAGGTAACCCATCATAATGTTGGTTGCACATAACATCGGTTAAAAATGTGTCGGCGTTAAGCCCCACAGCTTAGAACACCATGTTATGTGCAACCATTTCGTTTCTATATAAAAGGTTGTTTAAACCCTAATCGGTCGTTAGACCGCTTATCAAATATTTTAGGATGTTTCCATCGTTTCTTGTCCATCTTTCGTTTACTTGTCGGTATCTTGCCTGTCTTATTCTCTTGATGTAGCCTGCTACGCCATCAAGAATAATACAGGCAAGATGCTCAATAATCAAAGAAGATTTGCACAGGCTCTAACGGCCGATTGGGGGGGGTAAAGTCAGTGAAAATGTGGAGAGATGATGCAGACTGCATGCACTTTCTCCCCCTATTTGCCGTATGCCCTTCGTAACACATCAAACAATTTCAGTTCGGGAAAATAGGGAAGGTGTGTAAACGATGTTGATGAAGTGTGCTCCAAAAGAACAGCCTAGGTCTGGCTTACGCGCGCGTACATTAAATATATAGTGGTATCCTATATAACGGCAAGGACGCTTTTAAAACCATCTCGAAGATAATCTACCTAAACAGATAAGTTTGCAGGCAGGAAAAACACCGATATGGCGAGCAGCATATCCTGATAATAAGACAACACATAGCACCTTAAATGAGCATGAAAAAGTGAGCACGCCTATTCGCTTGAGATTACAAGTGGTTGATAATTTGCGTGCTGTACGTTTTTTAATTCTTTACGAACAAAATTATAAGTCTATAGAACGCCTGTCAAACTAACTTTGCAGTACAGTCGAACTTAAATGTCTAGGAACCTTGTGAACAAAATTAGTTAGGGATATTCAGTAAATATCTAACTAATTGTT
>NZ_KV815088.1:0-9872 GCF_001814145.1 Prevotella sp. HMSC073D09
GAAGTATCAATACGGCGAATTTTGGATGCTTACCTTTCTTGGCGTAATAAGCAAAATTTTACTACATTTGCACACACTAGCCCACATTGAAATTAATAATGAAAAAGCTTACATTTGCACTTTCCCTCATCGCAGCCACCTTGTTAACGGCTTGTTCGGGAAACAAAAAGGCCGACACAAACGGCGCAGGAAACGACTCGATTACTGCAAAAAAAGACAGCATATCGCTGTACGTAGAGGAAGAAGACAAGACAGACTACTCGAAGTTTGCCGCTCAACCCACTCGCATAGACACCACTATTGGCGATTGGGAAATACATATACGCGAGTTTTACGATGGCAGGAAGGTTAAGGTAGACAAGCTAACCTTTGGCGACTACTCCGTAAAGGTGAACATCTTTAAAGGCGGCAAGCCCGTGTTTAAGGACTACAAACTAAACTCTAAGGGGGTAGCTGGCTCAAATTACTTTAAAGACTTTGTCCTAACCATTGGCGAAGAGGTTTACGTTACCGAAACAACCGTGTACCTACTCCTAACCTTCGGCGAGCCCGAAACCTGCAATCACAGCAAATACAACTTGGCTTTGTGCGCCGATGGGCAAGTAAGGAAGTACAGAACATCCGTAGAAACCGACGAAGGAGACATGGATGGATATGTCTTTGACGTCTACAACTTCTACACCATGTACGTAAACGAGCTTACCCAAGCCAAACCTAACGCTGCTGCCATACAGAAAGTGCTGAACAAATACTGCACAAAAGCCTTCGCACAAAAGCTGCAAGGCAAGACCATTAAGAACAACCCACTGCTCTGTCCTGGAAAATTCGAGTACAAGTGGCTGACTTCTTTCGCCGTACACAGCAAAGAAGAAGGCAGCACCTCGTGCATCGTAAACTTCGAAATGCCTGGTGGAAAGAAAGTATATAAACGACTGCAAGTGCAGCCGAAACCCAAATCGGACTACGAATACATCGTAGGCGGCGTGTCTGAAGCCACAGAATCAGACATACCCGTAATAGATTATGGGGAAATGTGCGGAGGAGGAGAAGAGGAAGAATAAGCAAATTTCCCCCCTCCAACTACGGCAAACCAACTAGCACTTAGCACCCCATCGCCCTGCCATCAGCTGGGCGGTGGGGGCTAATGTGCATAAGGCCTAACGCGCTGTACATCGTCTTTTAACTCCAACAAGGGGAACAGGGCAAGCTTTCGCATAGTCATTCGTGTCCCGACTATCAGCCAAAACAGAACGCCATAACAACATAACAATGAAACTGCACAAGAAACCAGCATTGCTTTTAGCCCTACTTCTCATGCCCCTGCATGGGTTGCAAACCAGCGCGCAACCCCAACCTGCGCCCTCAACGCAGCTCTTACCGACGGCAACGCCCACCTTATGGGGGGCAAACGCAAAGACATACGCGGGCCACTTGCCCGTGCATGTAGACAGCGGACGTATATATATGGAGATACCCACTGCCTGCATTGGGCGCGATGTGCTTATCAGTGCACAAGTAAACCGCGGTTTCGATTTCAATGCTCACCCCATAAAGTCGCTGGGCGTGGTGCAAATTGTTGCCCCTAATGACGAAAGCATCCTTCTAAAACCACTGAAAAACGTTGCTGAAGGCGAAATAATGGCAGTGAAAAATGAGGCCGATCGGGGCATCGCGTACCCTGTTTTGGGGCGCACAAAGGCAGGAGCAGCCATCATCGACATTACCAACGAACTGCTAACGGGCAAGCAATGGTTCAGCTATCAAGAGCTGTACACCATTCGCGAGATGGTTCCCGACCTCTCTTCGCTGTTGGATGTAAAGGTCAACAATGGCATAACGCAGTTTCGCATAAGGCGTTATCACGGGCAACAAGCCGAAGAGGGCAACTTTTCTAGCTCGATGATTGTATTGCCTGAGGCTAGCGTTCCCTTGGAGTTAAGTTGTTGTGTACAACTTCTTCCGCAGACTTATGCCCCCATAAGGCTGGCAACAAAGGGCGTTGAAAATCTTACCGTGCCCACCGAAAGCACTTCGCCAACCGCCAAAAACAACATGCCCATCCAGCGATGGGCACTCAATCGTCCGCTAACATTCTACATCGACAGTCTGTTTCCGCCCCAATACATCGGTGCAGTAAAGGCAGGCGTGGCAGCATGGAACAAGGCGTTGGCCGATGCCGGCATACCCAACGTGCTGCAAGTTGAACAGGTTACGCCCCAAACAGACGTCACCCAACCGCGCATGTACGTTTCTTTCGAGCTTGGTCATCATGAAACTACGAGCGAAATGCTGTGCCACCCACTCTCTGGCGAATTGTTACGCGGTTGGATTAATGTGGGTAAAGCCGTGTTGGAGGGCAGGAAGCTCGACTATTTCCTTTACCTACCCCACTTCGACATGCGTTTTTGGGACGAGAACAGCACCGATGCCATTGTTCAAGAAACCATTCAAGGCAGGGTGATGGCGCAGGTGGCGCAGGTGCTGGGCATATCTACAGAAACCGATTACGGACCAAGTGCGTTGCAACTAACCGATGCCGACAGGCGTGCTGTGGCCTATGCCTACGCCACGGCGCAAGGGAACACGCCCTACGAGCAGCGTGCCGACCTGATAAAACGCCTTTCCATCAAGCCGCAAGCCGCAAGTGGCGATACGCCTGCCTTTGACAAGCGCGTGCAGATAATGGACAACGTGTTGCAACTGATGCCACAAATCGACCAAAAAGCCAACATGGCGAAGTTTAAAAAAGAACAAGGCTTTGCCCTATGGCATCTTTATCGCGATGCCGTGGGCACGTACGGCGAGCAATTGGTGGCCTTATCCGAAACTTTCTACAAGGAGAAACCATCGCCGTTGCAACGCACGGCCATGCGTTTGCTGTCGAAGTATATCATGCTAGCCGATAGTGGACTAGAAAGTAAGCGAATAACCGAAAACCAACTGACCAGTAAGGGGGAGGAACTAAGCATGTCGCTGGATGGCGTTTTCAGCAACTTGTTTAGTACCGACACCTTCACCATGCTGCTAAAACAAGGCACAAAGAGGGGCGGATACGGCATTAACGAACACTTAAGCATATTTTGCAACGCCCTTTTCAACAGCATAGAAACAACGCACATGCCCTCAAACTATTTGGCCAACCTGCAACTACGCTACATAACGGCACTGAACAAAGCGGCGAAAGATGCGCATAAAGGCAGCAAACTGCAACTATGGCTACAACGCAAGATAGCAACCACGCGCACGATGCTGGCAACGATGGCACAAAAATGCAACTCGAACGAGGGAAAAGCATGGTACAAGCTGTTGCAAAATAGGCGTTAGCACAACGCCTTTCGGTAAACGTTCTTTACGAGTCAACCTGTGTCCACCGCTCCTTTCCAAAGAAAAACCCAATACAACTAAAGCTTTTAAGTGTTGGGATTTTCAGGTTTAAAATCGGGTACGAGCGCTCCATGCCCTCCTCATTAGAAGAAAGGCTTGTCCATCAGCGGTTTCAACACATCTTCGTACAAAGCTTTTCTGTCTATTATCTCTCTAAATTCATCGCCCACTTTCTGAAACGGAGGGATAATACAGATGATGTAAGCACAGCCGTCTATAAAGTATGGAACGGCATACAAGGGTGCTTTGCATTCTTCAACCATAAATTTTTCTCTCTTAAAAGCACTGATGCTCCACCGCGTTTCGGCAGACTTGAAGGCCATGACGCTTATTACATCTTTCTCTACGCCGTCTCTAAGCAGCCACACATCCTTTACCGTAACCCAAAGCGCGTGCCTCTGCCAATTAGGATTCATGCCTTTCATCACAGCTTTTATCAGCCATGTATTGCCTTTGTTTTTGTGTCTGCCGGTAAAAGCCTTGCCCGTCCATCGCAGTGTGTCGGTGTTCTCAACAGATAGTACACGAAAACTTGGCGTATTGGCCGCTCTGGCGGAGTCTATCTGCTGTGTCGTGTCTGTTGAAGTCGGCATGGTTTGTGCTTTGCAATTGCAAAACATACCCATTAGGCATATAATATGTAACGCTAATCTCTGCATCATTAGATCATTATTTTGTTGTAAAGTTAACATTTTTTCTGCTTGCCACTCAATATCTTGCCTTAATTATCCTTAATTGTATGGGAGGGGCAGTTGACGAGTTGACGAGAATAGTTTAAGTTGAGGAGTTGACAAGTTGACGAGTTAACGAGAAGATTTTCAGTTGACGAGTTGACAAGTTTTTTCTATTGACAAGCTAACAAACGGGCAACTACATTTAAAATTCTAGATGCCAAGCCTAACACTTACAGCAAAGCACATTACGCTTTTTCACCTTTTGAGAAAAGGAGTGAAAAGTGCAATTGTTCCCTTTACGAAACAAATTAAACGCTTGCATTGGCGGTTATCAATGATAAAAAGTGTAAATTTGCATAACATTGCGAACAAACACCGCGTTCTCTAACCATGCGCAGACGTGTTTCATACGGCACACAACAGGTTTGTACAAGCTGTTGTGCGGCTAAACGCGGCAATGAATACACATAAAAAAGACGAAAGAAAAGTAATGACCTTGACAGTATTGAGCAAAAAAATCTTTGGCTACGTGGTTAAACCCCTACAAATCAATGCGCCGTTCTTCGTGTCGATGTACCTCTTGGGCGTGATTTGTGCGTGGCTAACCCTCCCCCACAGTGCAAACGAGAAAATCTACAGGCACCTTTACACCGAGCTACTGGCAGACCTCTACACCCTTTGCCTGCTTTTAAGTATCTTGCCACAACGTATCCGCCCGTGGGTTCGCGGCGTTCTATACCTTATCTTATACCTAACGACGGCCGTCGACGTGTTTTGCCGCGTTCAGTTAGATTCCGTCATCACCCCCACCATGTTGCTTTTAGTGGGCGAAACCAATGGCCGCGAGGCCACAGAGTTTCTTTCCAGCTACCTTTCTTTCAGCATTCTGTTTAGCAAATTTGGGTGGATTGTGCTTTTCGCCCTTTCCCATTTGGCCTATACGTTACGCCGTTTCGCCCCCAAACGGTTGAAAGCGGCCTGCCAAAAGCTTTCGGGCAAGTTTCCCACCATCAGCACACCATTGGCCAACAAGCTCAAAAAGTATGCCCCCATCGGCTTTACAGGCATTCTGATTTGGAGCTTTTGCGTTACCGCCGGCAACAAAGTGGCCCTTTGGAAACTGATGCATGGCAAGAGCGTTGGCGAAGTGGAACACATGCTTACCGAGCAAAACCACGGAGAATGCTACCACCCTGTGCACCATTTAATGTTCTCGATATATGCCAACTCATTGGCATCGCAACAGCTAAACAAGCTCATTGCAGCCTCCAAAACGGCAAAAGTAGACAGCTGCACGTACACCAGCCCGCACATCGTGCTGATTATCGGCGAGAGTTTCGGCAAACATCATTCGCAGCAATACGGATATGTGCAACCCACAACGCCACGGCAAATACGCCGCGAACGCAGCAAACAACTGGTGAAATTCAACGATGTGGTGTCGCCTTGGAACCTTACCAGCTACGTTTTCAAGCACGTTTTTTCGCTCTACGATGTGGGCGACCGCGGAGAATGGTGCGACTATCCGCTCTTTCCCCAACTGTTTCGCAAAGCGGGCTATCACGTAACGTTCATCACCAACCAGTTTTTGCCCCAAGCAAAAGAAAACGTTTACGATTTTAGCGGCGGCTTTTTTCTCAACAACCCCACGCTGAACAAGGCCATGTTCGATACGCGAAACGACAGTTTGCACATCTTCGACGAAGACCTGGTGCGCGAATACGCACGCTTAAAGTCGCAAGAAGGCCGGCACAACCTCACCATTTTCCACCTCATTGGGCAGCACGTAGGGTACAAATTCCGCACGCCAAACGACCGCCGGCGATGGAATGGCACCGACTACAAAACACTTCGCCCCGACTTAACCCCCGGTCAGCGCAGTGTCCTGGCACTTTACGACGATGCCGTGCTATACAACGACTCGGTGGTAGACCTTATCGTCAAGCAGTTTGAAAACGAAGATGCCATCGTTATCTACATGCCCGACCACGGCGAAGAATGCTACGAGGAAAACCGCGGCATTGTTTGCCGCAACCATTCGGCCGCCATCGACTACCCCTTGGCCAAATACGAGTTCGAAATTCCTTTCTGGATATGGTGTTCGCGAACCTACATCGCCCGTCATCCCGACATCTATCGGCAGATACAAAACGCGCGCAACCGACGTTTTATGACCGATGCCCTACCCCATTTGCTGCTCTATCTGGCCGGAATAAAAACCAAGAACTATCGCGAAGAGAACAACTTGATTAGTCCGAAGTACAACGAAAATCGGCCTCGAATACTCAAAGGCACCACCGATTACGACAAATTGCCGCGCCCCAAGCCCCAAAGTGCGTCGCCAAACATTGGCCAACGCCTTGCAGCACATTAACCCCACACCCATCATTATGCCACAAAACGAGCAACATACAGAAGAAAAAAACGCTGTACAAGCCAGGCAACAACAGGCCACGGCGCATGCCAACAGCCACGCAGACAAGCCCACTAGCGAAAAAAATGCCGCTAGCATCAATGCCTGTATGCGCGGTTTGGCCATCATTGGCATATTTTTGCACAACTATTGCCATTGGCTTGGGTCAATAGTTAAGGAGAACGAGTACACCTTTAACGCCGAAAACGTAACGCGCATGAACCATGCCTTGGTGCATCCCGATGCACATTTGCCCATGCACTTGTTGTCGTTCTTCGGCCATTATGGCGTGCCGGTGTTCCTTTTCCTCAGCGGATATGGCCTTTTCAAGAAGTATCACGGCCTTCAAGTGCCCGTGGGCAAATTCCTGTTTAGCCATTATCTTAAGCTGTTTCGCATGATGGCGGTGGGCTTTGCGCTCTTTATCGCCGTGGATACGCTTAATCCTCCCAGTAGGCATTACGATAGTTTGAAGGTTATCTCTCAGCTATTGATGTTCAATAACCTGCTGCCCCGTCCCGACAAAATAATTTGGCCTGGTCCTTTTTGGTTCTTCGGGCTGATGATGCAGTTCTATTTGCTCTATCGTTTGGTTCTTCATCGCCGTCATTGGGGCATAACTGCGTTGCTTATGGCCCTGTGTTTGATTGTGCAATTGCAGCTTCCGCCCCTAGACGAGGTAATGAATCGCTACCGTTACAACTTCATGGGCGGCATGCTACCCTTTGGTTTAGGCTTGCTTTATGCCCAGTTTCAAAAGTCGGCCACGCTGTGGGGCGACGACAATGTTAAGCAATCGGCCGCCCTCTTAGTGTGCATTGTCCTGGCTTATTATCTCTGCCAGAGTTTCGTGGGGTGGACTTTCGTCCCTGCCGTTATATGCTGTGCAGCCCTCTTAACCGCCAAATTGTTGGCCCGCACCCCTGTAATGGCGTGGCTCTATCGCGCCCTGTGCTGGATGGGCGGCATCTCGGCGGCTCTCTTTGTAACCCATCCCGTCACCCGAAAGCTCATCATCCCCATCTCACGTCATGGCCAACCCTACCTCGGATTGCTGCTCTACATCGTGGCATCCGTTGCTTTGGCCTGGGCTACAGATAAGCTTATCAGGCGCATTCCGCTACCCAAACGTTAACATCCGCAACCAATGACCCCAACAACCACCAGCATCCGCTTTGCCAACATCAGCCTACATCGAAGTGAACTAATGGGTTTGGCCATGATAGCCATTGTGCTTTTCCATGTCAGCTTGCCCCGTTTGTCGCCCTTCTATGGGCTTTGGCGTATGGGAAACATCGGTGTCGACGTGTTTCTTTTCCTTAGTGGCGTGGGACTTTGGTATGCCCTAACAGGCAACAAGTCGCTCAAACGTTTCTTCACACGCCGCTATCTGCGCATCTATCCCACGTGGTTTCTCGTGGCGTGCCTTTACTATGTGCCGCGCTTTTTGCAAGGAGCGAAAGGACCAAAAGAAGTGATAGACCTTGCTGGCGATGTGCTGGTGAATTGGGATTTCTGGCTACACGATGAGTTAACGTTTTGGTATATCCCTGCCACAATGATGCTCTACCTCTTCGCTCCGGCCTATATCAAACTCGTAAATCGCCATCCTGCCTACCGCTGGTTGCCCGTTTTGATGATTGTTTGGTGCGTGGCCGTGCAATGGGTAAGCCCCATACACAATGCAGTTGGCCACATCGAGATATTTTGGAGCCGCGTTCCCATCTTCTTTATCGGCATCAATTGCGGTGCGTTGGTAAAGCAAGGACTAACACTCAGCCCCCAAAGCGTTTGGCTTTTGCTGGCTGCCGCGGTGCTCTCTCTTGGCGTAGACATCTATTTAGAGCAGACAAGACACGGACTTTTTCCGCTTTTCATCGGGCGGATGCTCTACATCCCCGCCACGTTCAGCCTTGTTTTGCTATTGGGAAACTGGCTTACGGCTGTTCCGCAGCGCATAAAACGCGGTCTGCGACTGGTTGGAACCGTGAGCCTAGAAATGTATCTGCTGCACGCCCACTTCGTATTGGTGTACATAAAGCGGCTGCAATGGGGCTATTGGTCCACGTTCTTGGCCTGTTTCGCCATCACGCTTCCCCTGGCATGGCTGCTAAACAAGGGGATGGAACAACTAACAAAGCGATTTGAAAGATGAAAAAAACGCTCTTACTTATTCGTCCGCAACAATGGATTAAGAATGGGTTTGTACTCATCCCCATGTTCTTTGGCGGACGACTGCTGAATGTCGACGATGCCATCGCAAGCGTCGTTACTTTCTTTGCATTCAGTTGCGCGGCATCGGCTATTTATTGTTTCAACGACATTGTTGACGTAGATGCCGACCGCCGACACCCCGTAAAATGCCACCGACCCATTGCATCGGGCGCGGTAAGTGTGCCAACGGCCTATGCCTTAATGGCCGTCTTGGCGTTGTTGTCGGCCTTATTGCTGTTCTTCCTACCCCAACGGGCAGGCGAAACGGCAGGCATCGTGGCCTTTTACTTCTTGCTTAACATGGCTTATTGCATCTGGTTGAAACGCCATGCCATCATAGATGTGTGCACAGTGGCCTTTGGTTTCGTGCTACGAATACTGGCTGGCGGCATGGCTTGCGACGTGGCGGTGAGCAATTGGCTGGTGTTGATGACCTTTCTGCTTGCGCTTTTCCTGTCGTTTGCCAAACGGCGCGACGACGTTTTGCGCATGAACGAGACGGGCGAACCGCCTCGCCGCAACACCATACGCTACAATATCACCTTCGTCAACCAAGCCATCACCATTACAGGTACCGTTACTTTGGTGTGCTACATCATGTACACGGTGTCGCCCGAGGTGGTCAGTCGGTTCCATGCACCCTACCTTTACCTCACCAGCATTTTCGTTTTGGTGGGTCTTTTGCGCTACATGCAGCTCACAGTGGTAGACAAAGTGAGTGGCGACCCTACCAAAATACTACTCCGCGACCGATTTACGCAAGCCATTGTGGTGGCATGGATCATGGCGTTTCTGTTGATCATATACTAGGAGTAAAGGGAGTAAGGAGGTAAGTTGAGGAGTTAAGAAGTTAAGGAGTTATGGAGTTAAGCCAAATGCCTTTAAACTTTTAGGAGTTAAAGGAGGTAAGGAGTTATGGAGTTATGGAGCTAAGCCAAATGCTTTTAAACTTTTAGGAGTTAAGCCAAATGTATAGGTGGTGTTAGGCTAATAGGATAAGTCTGACTTGTCTGACCAGTCCGACTTGTCCGAAAGCTAGAATGAACTAGAAACCTAGAAACCGCTAGACACCTTTTAAAGGCGTTAGCCATCTTTTCACTCTTTCACCTTTTCAAGGCGTTAGCCATCCTCTCACCCTTTCACCCCTTCACCTTTTAAAGGCGTTAGCCATCTTTTCACCCTTTCAC
>NZ_KV815088.1:9972-34895 GCF_001814145.1 Prevotella sp. HMSC073D09
ACCCTTTCACCCTTTCACCCTTTCACCCTTTCACTTTTAAAGATGAGTCCGATTATATGATGACTACAAATTCTACAACGTCCATACGCGTTTCACTTTTCGACTTCGACGGCACGCTAACCACGCTCGATACCCTGCCCGCCTTTATCGCCCACGCTGTGGGAAGGTGGCGGATGCTTGTGGGATTTGGGCTTTACCTGCCCCTGATCGTGCTGATGAAGTTGCACCTATATGCAAACGGACGAGTAAAAGAACGGCTATTCGCCCACTTCTTCAAAGGGATGACGCTCGAAACGTTCGATGCACACTGCCAATCGTTCGCTAAAAACAACGCACACATACTGCGGCCGCAAGGCATAAAGGCCATTGAAACGGCCTGCCAACGAGGCGAAAGCGTGCTGATTGTTAGTGCCAGCATCACCAATTGGGTGCTACCCTTCTTTCGTCAACTGCCACAAGTGCAGGTTATCGGCACACAAATAGCCGTAGAAAATGGGAGGCTGACGGGGCGATTAGCCTCGCCCAACTGTCATGGAGCAGAAAAAGTGCGGCGCGTGGAAAGCCTTTTCACCCCCCGACAACAATACTATATCACGGCCTACGGCGACAGCCAAGGCGACAAAGAAATGCTAGCTTATGCAGATGAACCACATTACAAACCCTTCAGAACAAAATAAACGACAAAGCTTAGGCGAAATGTTGCGCTTCGGCATCGTTGGCTTGACGGCCACCGCCATACAATACGCCACTTATTGGGTGGGGTTGCAGTTTACCAACCACAACCTAGCCATGACCGTGGCTTATCTTCTCAGCTTTGCCTTTAACCTTTGGGCCAGCCTGCGTTACACCTTCCGTGTGGGCGCAACACCTGGCCGTTGGGCTGGTTTTGCCGTGGCTCATGTGGTGAACTATCTGTTGCAAATGGCCACACTCAACCTTTTTGTTGACCTTGGCGTTAGCAAAACACTCGCGCCCTTACCCATGTTTGCCGTCTGTGTGCCCATCAACTTCCTGCTGGTGCGCTTCTTTCTCAAACACAATGGCATACGTATGTTTGCCGTCTTCAAGGTTCGGCGCGAGGAATGGGGCGTTGGTGCGCCCTTGCTTATCCTCCTCATGGGGCTGCACGCCCTGCTCATCGCGCGTTATTACGCGCTTTTCACGCCTATGCAAGCCCATTACTGGGACCTTTTCATTCGCAACTTCCACCTTTCGGGGTTCGACCCCATCACCTACGTCGTGGTTAGCGATTGGCAAGCCGGCTACAACGTGTATCGCCATCCCCTACTAGCCTTCTTCATGTATGTGCCATACATGATTAACCAAGGCCTGATGTGGCTCACGGGCATCAACTGCGCCATCTTCGTTGTGGCTGCGCTGCAAACCTTCGCCGCTTTCTATTCATTGGTGTTTCTTCACAGGTTGTTGCGCCGCGTTATGGGGCTAACCTTGTTCGATACCCGCCTGCTAAGCCTGTTTTTCTTCTCATTGGCCTACATCATTGTATCGGCCATTGCGCCCGACCACTTCATCCTTTCGCTCTTTGCCCTGCTACTCACCCTCTTAGTAGCCGCCAACCACCAACAACAAGCCACAACCATGCCCACGTGGAAGGCCCTTTGCCTATTCGTTCTCACGGCTGGCATATCGCTTAACAATGGCTTAAAAGTATTCATTGCCGCATTTTTCGCCAACGGCCGCCGCTTTTTCCGTCCCCGTTTCCTACTCTTTGCCGTGCTATTGCCTTCGGCCTTGATATGGGCTTTCGCCCGTTTCGAGTACAAACGCTTTGTTTGGCCAGGCGAAGTTAAGCGCCATCAGGCACGCGACAAGCGTAAGGCGGCAGCTAAGAAGAAAGCCGAAGAGGATGCCCGCAAACGCCAATTGGCATGGGAAGAGGCCGTGCGAGAGGCGAAAAAGAAAAATCCACATAACCCCGAACTACCGCCACGCCCCACCAACACAGCCCCAAAGAAGGGCCAAAACAATGGCGCAGCCGCCAAAATGGGCAAGCCCATGATGCAAGGAGAATTTATGCGGTGGACCGACATCAGCACTTCGCGACTGCAATCGGTTACAGAAAACCTCTTTGGCGAGAGCATTCAGCTGCATCGCGACCATCTGTTGGAAGACATGAATGGGCGTAGGCCCGTCATTGTTCACTATCGTTGGGCCGTCAATTACGTGGTCGAAGGGTTGCTGGTGGTGCTCTTTGTGGCTGGTCTTTGGGTGGGACGGCGCAACAAGCTGTTGCTCATGGCCCTGGCCTTTGCCGCTATGGACTGGGTTTTACACGTAGGCCTGGGGTTCGGTCTTAACGAGGTGTACATCATGACAGCCCATTGGGCCTACGTGCTGCCTTTGGGTTTGGCCGCCCTCCTCTTAACCGCCACAGGCCGAAAGCGCACCTTTTTGCGCATTGCCATTGGCTCGCTCACCCTTTGGCTGTACGCGTGGAACCTGTATGCTTTGGTAGATTATCTGCTCAACAGCTAGACGCCACACCCACAAATTAGTAATTATATTTTACAAACAGCATCCTATTTACCACCCACTTCTAGCGAAAATTAAGGGCTAAAAGCAAGCAATTAGCCGCTATTTGCAGTCATAGGCATTTCTTTTTCTGTCCAATTTTAAGAGTGCTTGCTGCATTTAGCACCATTTTGCCTTTCTATTTGGTGCCAAGCTCGTTGTTTTTTACCCCCAAAAACCTGCATTTAGCCCCTAAAATGCCGCTTTTTAATGACTATTTTGCCCTTTTGAGCCATGTTTTTCATGGTTCGAAAGGGTTTGTTTATACCATTTGCAGTGGATGTTTATGCTTATCGTCTTGCATTTTGCAGCATTTTGCACTGCATTTAGCACCATTTTGGCCTGCATTTAGCACCAAAACGCACTGCGTTTAGCACCATATTGCAATGCGTTTAGCACCAAAACGCACTGCATTTAGCGGCATATTGCAGTGCATTTAGCAGCAAATAGCCCCAAAACGGGTGCAAATGGCGGTTCTTTTAAATAAAAATTCATTTTACCGCATTCGCAGGCTAACCCCATTTTGCAGCCAAACAAACCTTCGCGAGAATCGATTATTTGCGGCTGGGTGGGCAGTTGGTGAATAAAAAGGGCACTCATAATGTTAAAATTTCTACCAAAAAGTGGACAAAATTTGGGTTGGCGAGTTAACGAGTTGACAAGCTGACGAGTTGATGAGTTTACAAGTTAACGAATTTTTGAGTTGATGAATTGACAAGTTTACAAGTTAACGGGTTGACGAGTTAACGGTTTTTTGAGTTGACGAGTTAACAAGTTAACAAGTTAACGAGTCGGCAAGTAAATTACATACCGCCCGAACTTTTTGTGATATGATGTGGCTCTCTCTATATAAAAAATGCTACATTTGCACATATAAACCATTTAAGGCTGGCTCTAAAAATTACCCTCACAGCATTTTTAGACCTTATATTTGCCGTAAATACGGCCCGTTTAGCACATAACCAAAGCCGCAAGGCACGCATAACATATACTTAGAACACATGTTTAAACTAAGAAAAGAAGAGAAACCGCTGGCCCTAGTAGCCTTCTTGGTGTTTGCATTGCAAAATGCACTCACCCTATATAAGTACCACGACCTTTTTACACGCGTGGGATTTAGGGGCTATTGGGTGCTGTTTCATGAAATGTTCCACGTTTCGGGCTACGATGCCTACTCGTGTATCTACCTCTCAAACGGCAAAATATACTACGAGCTCTCGCGCCATCCACTGTTCGGTCCCTTACTCGCACCCTTCTATTGGCTTAACGATGCCATCATCAAGCAATTCGACTTCAACGCCGCCATCTACATCATGGCCGTGTTGCTTACACTCTGCGCCACCCTCAGCGCGGTGCTGCTGTTTCGCATTTTGCGTTCGCAAATAGGCTTAAAGCTGGTAGATGCCCTTGCGCTTACCACGCTGTTGTTTTCGTTTGCATCGATTATGTTGGCCGTCATGCTACCCGACCACTTTTGCTTTTCGCTGCTATTGCTCATACTCACCTTATATATAGCCAACAAAGGCAAAGCTATGGAATGGTGGCAAACGGCACTACTGTTGCTGTTAACGGCTGGCATAACGCTTAGCAACGGCGCAAAAACACTCTTGGCCGACCTTTTCAGTACGGGGAAGAACTTCTTTAAGCCACGCCGCCTGCTGTTGGCCGCTGTGTTGCCGCTAGTTATTTTGGGTGCAGCCTTCTATGCCCAATACACGCTACAACTGCTACCACGCGAGCAGGAGTCGGCAAGGATTGAGGCGCAAGTGCGGAAAAAGAACCCCAATGCCATTAAACGCAGTGTGGCGCACGAGGCCCGAAAGGAACGAATTATCGGCAAACCAATGGGCAACGACCCCGTACTGAAATGGACCGACAAGGACACACCACGACTAACGAGCGTGGTGGAAAACGTGTTTGGCGAGAGCATACAGCTGCATCGCGACCATTTATTGGAAGATCTGTTTATCTCGCGCCCTGTTGTTGTGCACTACGAGCATTGGTTTTTCTACGCCGTGGAGGCTTTCGTGGTGGTGCTTTTCGTGGTAGGACTGCTTTGCGGCATGCGCCAAAAGCTGCTTTGGCTCTGCCTGTCGTGGCTGGGGGTAGACATCTTTTTGCACATTATTCTGGGGTTCGGGCTGAACGAGGCCTACATCATGGGCACCCATTGGCTGTTCATCATCCCCATCGCCATTGCCTTTATGTTCAAGCGTCTGTCGGCCAAGCCCGCCCTTGTGCTGCGCTGGGCAATTGTGGCATTGGCCCTCTATCTCTACGTTTACAACGCACGGCTCGTCTTCCAATTTATGTCTCATCCCTTAACCATTGGCTAAATACCACACCGCAACATGCCCAACCCACGCACATACATCACCGCCGACGAGTTGTTTCGCCGCATCGACCACACTTTATCCACGGCAACCACAAATCCCGAAAGCATCAACAAGCAGCTGCACGACACCCTTTCGCTGGCCTGCGATGGTGCATTGCAAGACAGTTTACAGGCCTTCGGCAACCTATTTTCCAAGGTAGACTTTCTTTGCAAACGGCATCGCATCGCCCTGCGCGATGTGGTGGCCATACAACAGATGCGTAGGGAGAGCAATAAGGCACTGCCCATACCCGCGGCAGACGTGCCATATCATTGTAGGGCACTAGCTATCTTCGTGTCGGCTGTGTACAACAAGCACATTCCCAGCATGCTTGTTGGGCGCATCGCACCCACAAACAAGCCGCCAAAAGAGTTGCGACACGTGGACTTTCGCTACCTGCGCTGCATTGTAGACCAATGCAACGACAGCTGCATAATGGTGAAAATAGACCATGAAAGCTATGAAGAGCCTATGGTTCTGAACTTAGAGACAGAAGAACAAGCCTACCTTAAACCCCTGCTCCGCATGGGAATGCAACTCAACTTGCTAGATTGCACCAAGCAAGGCCATGCGCTTTTGCCGCGATTGGTGGTGATAGAACCCGACTTTCTGCTCGACATCAGTGCCATTGCACGCTGCTTTACCGATTACGGACACCACCCCTTGGCCTACACCGTCAACAGAATGGGGGCCAATGCCAATTCGCAAGCCATACTGGTGGGTAGCTTTGCGGGCGCAGCACTAGACGACATCATTAACAACAACACCGATTACGACTGGCGACAAACCTTTACCAACACCTTTAAAGAGCGCACAATGGACTTTTGCACCTGCCCCGACCTCAACGTGCGAGAGCCTTTTCGCGAGGTGGCAGTTAACCAAGCCAACAACATTGAGGAGATTGTAGACCGCCTTTTCGATAACGAACAAGAGGGGTTCGACCGCTCGAAAGCCTTGCTCGAACCCTCGTTCGTGTGCGAAGAACTGGGCTTGCAAGGTCGCGTTGACCTCATGACGAGCGACTTTCGACTGCTGGTGGAACAGAAATCGGGTGCTAATTACAACATTCAACGCAACCAACCCAACGAGTATGGCAGCTTTCAAAAAGAAGACCATTATGTGCAATTGCTGCTATATTACGGCGTTTTGCGCCACAACTTCCGCCTGTCTAACCATCAAGTAGACATCCGTCTGCTTTATTCCAAATACCCTTTGCCTGGCGGATTGGTGGTGGTGGCCTATCTGCAACGCCTTTTTCACGAGGCCATACGCCTGCGCAACGAAATTGTTGCACAAGAATTTGGCATTGCCCAACAAGGCTTTGACAGCATTATCGACAAGCTTTCGCCCGACACGCTGAACCAAAACCAACTCTGTTCTACCTTCTATCATCGTTATCTCGAACCCCAAATTGCAGCCGTAACCACACCGCTGCATAAGCTAGAAACACTGGAACGCGCCTACGTCTGCCGCATGCTTACCTTCGTTTACAACGAACAGTTGCTGGCAAAGGTTGGCGCACAGCAGACGCAAGGTCACAGCGGAGCCGACCTCTGGAACATGCCCTTGACCGAGAAACGAGAAACGGGGAACATTTTTACTGCCCTTGAACTGCAAAAGGCAGAGAAGAGCAACAGCTATAATGGGGTGGACACGCTGACATTCGACGTTCCTGAACAGGCCGACGACTTCCTTCCGAACTTTCGTCGCGGCGACATGGTGTACCTCTATGCCTACGAACCCGATGCCGAACCCGACGTACGGCAAAGCATTTTGTTTAAAGGCGTGCTGGTAGACATCGCCGTTGGGCAGATTGTTGTGCACCTGAACGATGGTCTGCAAAACGAAAATTACTTGCAAGGCGATAAGCATTTTGCCATAGAACATGCCACAAGCGACGTGGGTAGCACATCGGCCGTGAAGGCTTTACATAGCTTTGCCACGGCTAACGCCCAGCGCAAAGCCTTGCTTCTGGGGCAAAGGGCACCGAAATACGATGCCCAAACGGAGCTGTCGCTAAGTTATCATCCCAGTTACGACGAGGTGCTGTTGCGCATAAAACAAGCGCGCGACTACTTTTTGCTTGTTGGTCCGCCTGGAACGGGCAAGACTTCGATGGCCCTGCGCTTTATCGTTGAAGAGCAAGCGGGTAACATTCTGCTGATGTCGTACACCAACAGGGCGGTAGACGAGATATGCGACATGCTGCTATCTGCTGAAATTCCTTTCCTTCGCATCGGCAACGAATACAGCTGCGACGAACGTTTTCGTCCCTTTTTGCTAGACCGTTTGGTGGACAGCGACCCCAAATTGAGCCTTATCAAGCAGCGTATCGCGGCCTGTCGCGTATTTGTTGGCACAACATCCACCATGCAATCGCGCTCCAACATCTTTGCGTTGAAACACTTCGACCTGGCCGTTATCGATGAGGCATCGCAGATATTAGAACCCAATATCGTGGGTTTGCTCTCTGCCAATCTGCCTCACGACACGGCCATTTCCCACGGATTGCGCCCCCAAAGCGACAGTTTGCCTGCCATTGACAAGTTTGTGCTTATCGGCGACCATAAGCAATTGCCCGCCGTGGTTCAACAAAACGCCGCCCAAGCCACAGTGAACGACCCGCAACTAAATGCCATCGGCATAACCGATTGTCGCCAATCGCTCTTCGAACGGTTGATACATTGGGAACGAAGTCAAGGTCGCACGCGTTTCATCGGCACACTTAACCGCCAAGGACGCATGCACCCGCACATCGCACGTTTCCCCAACGAGATGTTTTATGCCCACGAACGGCTCGATGTGGTGCCGTGTCCGCATCAGGAAGAGCAACAACTTGACTACAACCTGCCATCGCAAGACGTGCTTGACGACCAGCTGAAAGCCCATCGCCTGCTGTTCTTCGCGGCAGAAAACAACGAAAACGAAAGTCCATCAGACAAGGCTAACCCTGCCGAGGCGCGCATCGTGGCTCGCATATTGGGGCGCATCCACCGCTTTTACGGCAAGCACTTCGATGCCAACCGCACTGTTGGGGTCATCGTTCCTTACCGAAACCAAATTGCGATGATACGTCGCGAGTTGCAAAAGCAGGGTGTCGCCGAACTAAACAACATCACCATCGACACCGTTGAACGCTATCAAGGGTCGCAAAGAGACGTCATTGTCTACTCGTTCACCATCACTCACCGCTACCAACTGGACTTCCTCACTGCCAATTGCTTTGAGGAAGACGGCCGAATTATCGACCGCAAACTGAACGTGGCACTTACACGAGCACGTAAACAGATGATTATAACGGGACACATACCAACCCTAAACCATAACCGAACATTCAAAGCACTTATCCAACACGTAAGGGAAAATGGATTGGTGGTGGAAGAAGAAGGGTAAGACAACAAGCTTATGAATTTGTGGGGATGAGAATTTCATCCTACTCATCCTATATATACGTACCTACACGCACGTGAAAGGCGCCAGTTTAAGATAACAAACAACGTCCAATGCGTTTGTTTCTTGGCCTTTCTCCAGGTGAAAGCCACCTGTTCAAGACAACAAATAACTCATAACAACCCATGTACGTGTTAGTGGCGTTGCACCAACTATCGCTATGCGGTAGGTAGTGCAACGCCACTCAAAACGTTTAATATGAGAGAAAATGTGGGCCTCAATACTCCGTCTTCTCCACCTTCTCCTCCCACATTTTAAAGGCATTGATGGCCTCGTTGGGCAGCAACAGTTCCATATTCTTGCTGCGTTCGCTGGGTTTCAGCGCCATTTCGTGGTAGATAAAGTCGTCGTCGAAACCGATGTTGGCGGCATCTTCGCGGTTGTTGGCGTAGTAAACGTTGTCGAGACGCGCCCAATAAATGGCACCCAGACACATAGGACAAGGCTCGCACGAGGTGTAAATGTCGCACCCCGAAAGATTAAACGTGCCCAACTTACTACTTGCCAACCTAATGGCGCTTACCTCTGCATGCGCCGTAGGGTCGTGATCTAAGGTAACACGATTGGCTGCCTCGGCAATAATCTCGCCTTTGCGTGCAATCACCGCCCCAAAAGGGCCTCCTCCGTTTTTCACACTATCCTCACTCAGAGCTATTGCCCTGCGCATCAGTTCTTCTTTGTTCATTTTTATTCTTTCTGTATAATCTTAAGGTAATCGTCGTACGCGATAAACCGCCCACCCATCGAGCGCAAGTGCGGCGTTTCAAATTGGCAGTCGATTATTAGGCCACCATGTTCGCTCATATAATGCGCCAAGTGGATAAGGGCAAGCTTGCTAGCACTGGGTGCCAACGAAAACATACTCTCGCCAAAGAAACAACGGCCGATGGTTACGCCGTAAAGACCACCCACAAGGCGGTCGCTTTGCCACACTTCAATGCTGGCGGCGAACCCTTGTTCGTGCATCTTGCGGTAGGCTTTCACCATATCAACCCCCAGCCAAGCCCCATCTTCCTTAATGCGCAGTCGGCTGCAATGCCTTATCACCTCGTCGAACTCTTGGTTAAAGGTAACATGATAGGTCCCCCTGTTTATCAACGAGCGCATGGAATGCGACACATGAACCTCGGCAGGAAAGATAACAAACCGCTGCATGGGGCAATACCACAATATCTCGCGGTTGTAGCGGAACGAGTACCACGGGAAAATGCCGTAGCTGTAAGCCAGCAACATGCGGTCTACCGACAAGTCTCCGCCAACAGCCAGCAAGCCGTCGGGTTCACCCAGATGCGGGTCGGGGAACGAGAGTGTTTTATCTAACGCGAACACCATAGTTAATTAGGAATTTGGTTAACACCATCAACGCTCCAAAACGTCTTCGCCGCATATACGGATACGGCAAAGGAAAAGATTGTTTTTGAAACGCAGAATTCCCCCCTCAACGACCTTTTCAGCCCATTGTATGCGTAAAGATTGCTATATGTAGAAACAAACTTGGGCATTGCGAGAGAGATTTTTAAAACGATGTTAGCGGTTGTAGCAGCTCATTTAGGCACTTCGAGCACCAGCTGCACATTGGTGTCGTCGGGTGTTGGCGGTTCGTGGCCCTTCGTTTTCACGATGGCCTTGCCGCCTTTTTTCAGCTTTCCGAAAAGCATTTCTCGGGTAAGCAGTGGTTTTAGCAATGCGGCGATAACACGATCCATTTCGCGTGCGCCATACTGCGGTGTGAAACCCTTTCGCAACAGGTAGCTTTCGGCCGCACCATCGAGCGTAAGCTCCACGTTGCGCGCAGCCAACTGCTGTTGCAGGGCCTTTATTTTCTTCCCCAAAATCAGTTGCGCCATAGGCTCGTCCATATCGCGGAACACCACGGTGGCCGAGAGGCGGTTGATGAATTCGGGTTTAAACGTCTTCTTAACCTGCGCCATCATAGCCTCGCCCCGCGACACATTGCCGGCAAATCCCACACTGGCTTGCGAGGCAAACTGCGCACCGGCGTTGCTCGTCATGATGAGAACTACGTTGCGGAAGTCGGCTTTCTGACCTTTATTATCCGTCAATCGCGCATAATCCATCACTTGCAGCAGGATGTTGTAGATGTCGGCGTGTGCCTTTTCTATCTCGTCGAGCAGCAACACGCAGTTGGGTGTCTTGCGTATCGCATCGGTAAGCAGACCCCCATCTTCGTATCCCACGTATCCCGCAGGCGAACCAATGAGCTTTGCCACAGCATGTTTCTCGGTGTATTCGCTCATGTCGAACCGCACCAATTCAATACCCAGCTCAGTGGCCAACACGCGTGCCACCTCTGTTTTTCCCACGCCCGTAGGTCCAACAAACAGCATGGCAGCCAGCGGTTTCCCCTCTTCGGTAAGTCCGGCCTTAGCCGTCTGTATGGCTTGCGTAACCAATTCCACGGCTTGGTCCTGACCGTAAATCAGTCCTTTCATGCGCTTTTCCAGCGTAAACAGCGCCTCGTTGCCCTCGTCTTTCAAGGCAACGGCCTGCACCTTGCACACCTTCGTAAGCACATCGGCCACCAAAGCCTTATCCACTTTCTGCCGTTTTGTGGGCAAAGGGTGCATTTGGCGGTAGGCTCCGGCCTCGTCAATCAAGTCGATAGCCTTGTCGGGCAGGAACCTATCGTTAACATACTTGGCACTGGCATGCACGGCAAACTCGATAACTTCGGGCGAATAATGCACGTTATGGAACTTCTCGTACTGCCTTTTCAGTCCGTTAAGTATCTTGATTGCCTCTTCGGGCGACGGTTCGGGTACGTCTATCTGTTGGAAACGGCGCACAATACCGGCACTCTTGGCAAAATATCGGTTGTATTCGGCATAGGTTGTGCTGCCGATAAAGCGCACGTCTCCCCCTTCCAGATAGGGTTTGAGCATGTTCGATGCGTCCATTGAGCCTTCGCTCGAACGGCCTGCGCCCACCAAGTTGTGTATTTCGTCGATGTAAAGGATGGTGTTTCCCTCCGTCAGCAGTCCGTTCATCACCTGCTTAATGCGCTTTTCCAAATCGCCCCGGAATTGCGTTCCGGCCAAGATGGTGCCCATGTCCATTTGGTAAATTCGGCATCCCCTCAGCCTTTGCGGCACGTCGCCCCGCTCTATCATGGCCGCCAGCCCATACACCAAGGATGTTTTGCCCACACCAGGTTCGCCCACATGCAGCGGGTTGTTCTTTTCCTTGCGGCACAACACCTGTATGGTGCGTTGCAGTTCTTCTTCCCTGCCAATAAGCGGATTATGTTTTTTGTACGTGTCGTTCACGCATGTAACGAGCGAACGCCACGGTGCCTCTTCCTCATCTTCCTCGTCGTCGTTGCCGAAGACGGGCATGTCGTCGTCTTCATCATACAGTTCCACCAGTTCGGCCACGAAGTTAGAGGCGTTCTCGCCCAGCTGTCTGCTCAGCAGATAAGCCGCATCAGAGTTTTGCAAGCCTAGAAGTGCCGTTACCAAATGCGGCACTTGCAGCATGTCCACATCGGCCATCATGGCCAGCTTGCGGGCATTGGTAAGCACTTCGGCCGTCTGCACCGAATTTTCCGGCACATGAAACCACTCCGTGGGCACCTTTTCCATCTTCCCCACCACGTTGTCTAGCTGTGCCATCAGCCTAGTGGTGTTGCCCCCCGATGCTTGTAATGCAATAGAAAAGTTGTCTAAGTTTGTCATGGCCATGAGCAGATGCTCGGGTGTGACAAACTCGTTTCTGTACAACATGCAATAGTTCAACGCACTATTGAGTACTTGGTCGGTTTCATGAGAATTGATATATATTGGCATGGCGGTTATCCAGGTTGACAGGTTAAACGTAGCGGGTAGCCGGCATGGCGTGCCATGTCCGTGGCCTTACTCACTTTCGACATGGCCACATCGTAGCTATAAACGCCCACAACGGCCTTGTCGCTTCTATGCACGGCAAGCATCAGGGCCTCGGCTTCGGTCTCCGACTTAAAGAACACGACTTTCAGTATCATCACAACGAAGTCCATTGTGGTGAAGTCGTCGTTATGAATAAGCACCTTATATTTGCGCGGTTCGCGCAGATTGGTGCGTATGCGCTCTCTAATTGCCTCTTGTTGCTTTGCCATACAAGTGCAAATATAGTGCGAAAGCACGAAAGTGCAAAATTTTTTAGCTTAAAACATTGGCCCAAAATGCAGTTTTTCCTAATGTGATACAACCTTTCAGCCATGTAGGACAAGATGCAAGGGCTTTGAACGGGGAAAAATGCATACCAAAACACACAGCATTGCTTTTCGAGGGATGGAGCCGTGTTGAATTTAAACCCAAATCTGCCGTTAGAGTCTGTGCAGATTTTTTTCATTTGTTGAGCATATTGCCTGCCTCATTTTTAAAGGCATGGCGCGCTACGTTGAGAAGACAAGCCCGGCAAGATGCCGACAAGCAGACGAAAGAAGAACACGAAACGACGGGAGAAACCTAAACGATTGATAAGTGACCTGACGGCCGATTGGGGTTATCGTCAAACAGAACTGCTATTGGAAAATTGTTGTTAGAAGAATGTGAGATGTGCGTAGCATGGCATCAAGAAACCCTTACGCAAAGGAAAAGGGAGCCATTTTATTTACTCATGATGCACAACCGGTTTTCCAAATCCAATTTTGTTTAACGCTAAACACGTCCATAAATTGAATGGAGCTTGTTTCTTTATGCCACAAACACAATACAACACGCCCCCACGTGCAAGGCATAGCCAAACAGAATTGCTTTTGGAAATTTGTTATTAGAAGGTTGCAAGATGTACGTAGCATGGCATAAACAAACCCCTACCCAGACGAAAATGAACACTTTGGTTTGCTTACGGCATATTTATGGTTTTCCAAGTACAACCCTGTTTGACCATAAATCCACTCACAGGCCTATCCACTCAAAAGGCTCAACAACTCCCGAACACATCAACTCATCAACCAGCAAGCACAAGAACTCATAAACCGAACAACCCCCGACCTCATCAAACCCACCACCCCACCACTCTTGCTGACCCGTCAACTTGCCAACTCGACAACCAACGAGCCCACCAAACCACCATTCTTGTCAACTCGCCAACTTGTCAACTCGGCAACTTGTCAACTCGACAACCTACAAACCCACCACCCCACCACTCTTGTCTACCCGTCAACCGGTCAACTCGTGAACCAACAAACCCACCAACTCAAAACTTAAATCATTATTCTTTATTTTACAAAGCCCCTCAAATTCTCTCGCCATTCTAGCGAAAATATTGGCTAAAAGGTAGGAAAATTCCTACCATTTTCACCCTCTCACGCCCCTCACTTTGTCCATTTTTAAGAACAAGACCCGCATTTTGCACCATTTTGCCTTTCTAATTTGGTTGGAAGACCGAAATTTTTCAAGCCCAATTACACCCATTTTACCCCTAAAAACCCACTTTTCGATAGACATTTTGCCCCTATAAGCCACATATTTCATGGTTCAAAAAGGTTGTATTTATACCATTCCTGCGGATATTTATGCTTTTCGCCTCGCATTTAGCACCCTTTTACACTGCATTTAGCACCATTTCACCTTGCATTTTGCACCAAAACGCACTCCATTTTGCACCAAAACGCACTGCATTTAGCACCAAAACACACTGCATTTAGCACCAAAACGCACCCCATTTAGCTGCAAATCGCCCCCAAATGGGTGTTAGTGGCGGTTAGTTTAAATAAAAATTCATTTTGCCTGCATGTACAACTAACCCCTTTTTACACCAAAACAAACCTCCGCAAGAATCGATTTTTTGCGGCAAGGTGGGCGATTGATTGTCAGAAAGGGCATTCATAATGTTAAAATCCCTACCGAAATCAAGACAAAAACAAATGTGGCGCACACACGCACATCTGCAACGACACGGAAAACACGCACACCCACTGCCGCCAGCGCGAGCTGTTGCTGGGCATACATTAAAGTTCAAGACCACTTCATTGTTCTGCATCAATCCCTATATTTTTTGCTTAAAATGTTTGAACAAAACAAGAATAATCGCTATATTTGCATCTGTAACATTAACCGACTTACTCAAACAATTTATCAACACCAAATGTTCTTTTGTATGACGAAACTTATACAGAAGTGCCGTGTCGCACAACAAGGTGGGCATTGAGGGACTTTACACCTATGGGCTGCCGCACAACCTGAAAGATGTTAGCCAGCTTGCGCAAATAGGGTACGCATATAGGGGAAGTGAAGATGAATTTTAACAACAGAAGGATGAGAGGTGCGCTATGAACAATAAATTAAAAATGATTTTGTTATCAACCCAAACGCTAATGCTTACGGGCTGCCCGATGATAGATAGCGAGAGTGTAAATATAAAAATCATTAATCGGAGTGATAAGGAAATATCATTTCAACCCAATGAGTTTGCGTACCCCTTTTCGAAGAAAGATACGCTGCTGCAAAATCACATACCCGTCTGCGGGATAAAGGCCAAGGGGTATTGTCTGTATTCTGCAACAACAAATTCGGATTGGAGGAGGGAGCTGTATGGAGGGAGGATTTTACAAATCCTTGTGATTGAAGATGGCGACCAACTCCTAAAATACTGGCCAAGTCATGAAGATACGTTACGAAGGTATGTGCCGGTGGTGCAACGCTATCATTTGACAATAAAAGATTTGGAACGATTGCACTGGATTGTTTCCTATCCGCCAACAGAGGACATGGAAGACATTAACATGTGGCCACCCTATAAGAAATAAGTATTGACATAAACAAATATAGATATGAAATTTTGTTGTTTCGCTTTTGAAATGTATTATACGTTAGAGAACCGATATTGCTACAATATCAGAAAGGTAAAGCTAACGTCTCCCCGCCTGACAGAACACGGCATGATGAAGTATTATAACATACCTTCCTTGCGTGGAACCAGACATAAGCGAGCGGACATTTGTTTCGTTATGACGATGGGCTATGATACATTTACATTTGATGCACCAACGGTGTTCATCTCGTTCTGCCCATTTTGTGGTGCGAATTTATACGACTACTATAAGAGTGACGAATACGTGAATGAGATAGAAGGCGAAACCTTTAAGTTCTTTAAAGACCAATGAGGGGTGTAGTATTATGATGTAGCCAGTTTCTACAGCTATTGTGCAAGGCATAAAGACGAGCGGAGCGATGAGGTCGCGTTGGCATTTTAAGGGGAAACAAGCAAGGAAGAAGGGTTCTAGCGTATCGATGGATGCTCCAGCAGTTAACGGAAAGGATGGCAAGCCATTGCTTACCTGGTTCAGATGCAAAACGGTATATACAGAACGGAGGAAGAGTTTTGGCGAGCAGTGAGGGATTTCTTCGAACGCATCACCGATGACAAAGAAGAGTTGGGGGCGTTTCTAACTCTCAATTTCCGATTGGTTAATTCCAAAACCATTTCGTTGTAACTATAAACGTTTTTACTTAATCTTCGGAGTGTATTAGTATGAAAGTAACAATTTCAAGTGTCATTCTATTGTTTTGTAGTATTTCTTTAATGGCACAGCAAGAAAAGATCAGCTTTGCCTACGACAGTTTCGGATATAAAATGGCTGCTCAAAGGCGGTTTGTGGAGCTATACTCACAAGACGCAGACAGCCTCCCCTCCTACCAGTCAATAAGTCGGCTGCCAAACAAATTCAAGACAGAGGATTTAGTTTTCATTTCTATACCCATCTTGGGGTGGAAAAACCTAACATACAGATGTGGGGATAATATTGAGCCTTTAATAGCATTTAAGCAGGATTTCTTATTTCAAGAGGTGATTGTTGTAAGGAGAGAAAAAGGTTTAAGAGTTAAAACCTTTGAGATTTTCGATTCTTTCAATGAAGAAAACCGAAAGAAAGACAGCATAAACAATGTTCAATTTTCTTTGGTAGGAAGACCTATAATGCCTGATAGGGATGGGGTAGAAAAGCGAATACATAAATACTGTTTAGAGAATCCCAATGTATTTGTTTTTATGCTCAGGGGGTTGGATGGCTATTATGCCGTTATTAAGGGAGAGTTCGTAAAGTTGGTTTTGAGAGGAGGCAAAATCAAAGGCGTGCCAGGTAGCGAATTTATTTGTAAGCACTATGGGCAAGAGTTTGTTAACGATGCTATTACCGATGGCTTTAGAACTGGTTATGTATACTTGGGCTGTAGCGATTGCAAGGTGCATAAGTCGATAATGATTGAAATTGTTAAGAATGAAAGTCAAAAGCAATAATTATGGAGTTGTCTTGACCTTGCCTTTCATCCTTTCATCTGAATAAGTGCGAGTGACATTAAATATCGCACAGAAAACAAGCATAATGAGCACTACATATTATACACCCCCTATCGGTTCATTAAACCGCTTGTCAATTATTCTTGTCTGTTTCTATCGCCTCCTGTTTGTCTTTCGATTTGGACTTGAATGTCGACAACCCTCCCACACTCCCCCTTACTTAGTACCCCGCAACTAAAAGCCAAAAATATTTACCTACCATTCGGTATTGCGAAAGTTGTAATTTATTAAGACCTTTGCAAAGATTTTTCAATACAGTGCAATTCAACTGCTGTTAACGCAAAAGGAATATCAGCACAAGCACCTATCGCCGTTCGAAAGAAAACAACGGTCACCTTCGTTACACTGCAAATTCAGTGAAGGCAGTGAGGGCCGTTACGAACAGCACATGGTGCACACTCCTTAATATCAATAAGGTGGTTTTCAGAAAAAGGCAACGTCTAGTACAAACCCACACAAGGTTTTGGAGCGACATGTCAAAGCCACCTTGGCAACCGAACGACGAACATCATCAGCCAGATAAGCGGGCAAAGGCACGCAGGCGCCACCTTGTCATCGCTTTTGCAGGATAGCACCGCCACGTTCAAGGGTTGCCGTTTACAAGCCAAAACACATCTACTCAAAGAAACGGGGGTAGACCTTAGAAACCCCTCTAACGAGGTTATACCACATTAACAGGGAAAATGTAACATTCCCTATATCAGGAACTAAAATGAAGAAAAACGAGAAAAACGAAAGGTGCACAGACACTTCCGCAAGCATAGCCGGGCATGCCACGCTATGCCTGGTACTGCTGTTGTGCTTAGGAGGAAGGCCACAAGGGGCGTTTGGAAGTCCAAAGGCTGGTGCAGAGGTGCACGTCAACGCAGAAGAAACCACACAAACCGTGGTGGTGAAGAGCGAAAGTACAGGCGAACCCATTGCGGGAGCCGTGGTGAGATGCGACGCCGCCGCTGCACCTGCCGTAACAGACATTAACGGACTATGCCGGCTGCAACTGAAAGGCAAGACCGAAAAGGTCAAGATAGAGGTATCGTCGGTGGGTTACAAACGCCTTACGCAAACCATTACGCCCACCCCTAAGCAAACGCTGACGCTGAAAATGGTCGACGATGCCAAGATGATTGGCAATGTGGAGGTGACGGCACAGAAACGGCATACCACACAATTGCAACAAACGGCCACCATCGGCAGCGATGCTTTGGAGAAAGGTGGAGCCACATCGCTGGCCAAACTGCTGGAAACGGTGCCTGGCGTAAGCTCGATCAGCACCGGAAACACCATCGCCAAGCCCGTAATTCAGGGCATGCACAGCAGTAGGATATTGCTGATGAACAACGGCGTGAGGCTGGAAAGCCAGAGTTGGGGTGCCGACCACGCACCCGAATTAGACTACACGGGGTCGAGCATGGTTGAAGTTGTGAAGGGAGCAGAATGCATACGCTATGGTTTCGGTGCCATGGGCGGCGTGGTATTGCTCAACGATGCACCGCTGCCTTGGGGCAACAAGCGGGTGACAACCAAGGGAAACGTAAACATGGGGTACGACACCAATGCCCGAGGGGCAAGCGGAAGTGCAACCGTTGAGGCGGGTTACGGCCCGTGGGGAGCGCGTGTGCACGGCATGTACACCAAAGGCGGCGACTACCGCACGGCCGACTACCGCCTGAACAACACGGGATACAACACCATCAGCCTGTCGGGCATGGTGGGGTTTGAGGGAAAACACATAACGGCCACACTCTTCTCCAGCATTTATTATCAGCGTAGCGGCATCTACTATGCCAGTAAGGTGAGCGACCTGGACCAGTTGGTGAAACGATTTGAGTATGGCCGGCCCGACCCACAGACCATCCAACCCTTCTCGTACGAGATAAAACCGCCCTTCCAACAGTCGCAGCATGTCACCCTGAAAGGCGAAGTTAAATGGCGGCTTAACCCAAGCCATCAGATTGATTTCACCCTCTCGTTCCAAGAGAACCTCCGCCAGGAGTTTGAAAACCGCAAGAAAGCGCAGTGGAGCTGGATACCCGTGCAAGACCTCATCCTTAAAACCTACAAGGCAGACGTGCTCTGGCATGCCAAGTGGAAGCTGTGGAAGATGACCACCGACGCAGGCCTTTCCAACACTTACCAAACCAACTACAACTACCCAGGGACAAAACAGCCGGCCTTCGTGCCCAACTTCGCCGCCCTTTCGATGGGAGGCTACTTCCTGCACAAGACCGAATGGGGACGGTTGCAAATGGCGTTGGGCATGCGTTACGACTTCCGCGTGATGTCGGTTAACGGCTACACCAGCCTGAGCAACTACACCTACTACGACGACTTTAAGCTTTACAGCAACTTCACGGCCAGCCTTGCAGGCCATTACCAGATAGACGACAACTGGGACGTAAGGGCAAACATCGGATGGTCGTGGCGTCCGCCAGACATCAATGAGCTTTATGCCATCGGCCTGCAAGAAGGCTCGTACTGGGTGGTGGGCAACAGGCACTTGGCCAGCGAGCGCGGCTACAAGTCGGTTGTGGGTGCACGATACCGCAACACATGGCTCAACGTAGAGCCCAGTTTCTTCTATCAACGCATCAACAGCTACATATACGACCACATCGGAACGGGCAAAAACCGCTTTCACAACCATCCCAGCGGCAAGTATCCCAAGTTTATTTACGACCAAGACGACGTGCGGCTCATGGGCGGCGACATAGAAGCCACGGCCAAACCCATCGAAGGCCTATCGCTCGTGGCAAAGGGCGAGTGGATGTTTGCGCGAAACATCACCCGCGACGACTGGCTGCCCTTCATGCCCTCAGACCGCTATGGGCTATCGGCCACCTACACGCACGCCATAGACAAAAGCGGGAAATGGCGCGGAACGGTGTCGCTCTCGGGCATATACGTAACCAAACAAACACGGTTCGACCCCGACAAAGACCTTGTAAGCGACTCGCCCGACCCCTACTTCCTGCTCAACGGCACGGCCGAAGTGGCCTTGCGCATGCCCCAACACCGCGAGCTGAAACTCATGCTCGTGGGCGACAACATCCTGAACAACCTTTATAAGGAGTACACCGACCGATTTAGGTATTACGCGCACGAACGTGGAGCCAACTTCTCCATCAGGACACTCTTTAAATTTTAATTCCTAACGTTCTCCATATAACGCAACAAAAGCGACAACATCATGCAACGCATACACCTTAAAACAGCGGCAATGGCCATCGCCCTCTCGGCCCTTTCGGCAAGCTGCACCAACGAACAAGTGGACGATTTCTTCAAGAAAATCGTGCAAGCACCCCCTTCGTCCATCGAACGCGACGTAAAGGGGCACGACCAAATATACAGCGTACACGCCATCCTGCGAATGGGATACAAGGGCGGACTTATCGGCGTGGGTCCCAATGGCGACGATTCCGTTAGGGTTTACAACACCTATCACGTGGCCGCCGACACCACCGTGATACCCATAACGCAAGAAATAGACATCGCCAAAGACGACAATGGCGAAATGACCGTCACCACGCAACGCCGCCAGTTCGACGTGGTGGCATCGCCAGACATCTATTATGGGCTGGAACTGAAATACTACGACCAAAACGGAATGCTCATCAACCACCAGTTTTCCACCTATCCCTTCACCAAAGACAAGGAGGGCGTAAGCGTTCCCGACGAGAACAGCTCCACCCTCATGATGCACCAACACTTCTTCGGCATAGGCAACACCACGCTAGGAGGTGAAACAAAAGAGACCGACAAGGCCGAAACGCCCGACCAACAGGGGCTGCAGCTGGCCTATCCGCGCTCGCTGGACGAACCCGCCACCTACATAGACCGCTACACTTTCAGGCAAAACGGCGGCCAACCTGTGCCGGCCACCAAGTTCTCGGCCACAAATGTCTTTGCACCCAGCGGTTTCGAATACGGAAAGAACAACGTGCCGTACAGCCCCGAGTTGGCTTGGAAAGCCATAGAACGCTCTGGAAAGCCCGAAGCCACACAGCCCTACACGGCATCCGACGGTAAATCCTATAACCTATTTCGGGTGATGGACATGATGGAACTCAACAAAATAACGCCCGAAGTGTTCACCTACGAATATCGGGACACCGACCCCGTGGAGGAAGAACTGGGAAAACTCTTCGTAGACTCGTACAACGACGACTTCATCGACCCCGACACCGATGCCCCAAGACAACGCTATGGCGAAACCGTGGGGTTGCTCAGGCAGGCACGGAGCCTAGATGCAGGCGCGCCACTCGATAGGCTGGGCTTCAAGGGCGTGCTGCAATTTAAGCAAGCCCACATCTGTTTCTCGCTCCAAGTGAAAATCTGCAACATCCTCAACAAAGGTCAGCAGCATGTGGGCGAGCCCGAAAAACCGGCCAAATACGTGAATACGGCCAACAGCGAAAATGGTTACCTGTGGGACTTCAACCAAATACAATCGGGCTGGGACAGTTTCGACATCGACTATCCCCTACCCGTGCGCGTCATCGCCGACGTGAAAGACGGTCAAGCCAAATGCGTTCAAGATGCCAAACGTTTCTATCCCTCGGCAGATGCGGCGCAACTATGGCTTCTCTTCACACAACCCGCCACCTTCTTCTACAAACACCGCAAAAGCGTGGTGGCGATGTAACGGGTGCACACACACCGCACAAACCTATCCAATGGGGCACACCCAGCAATTCAGAAAAGAAACAAAGACATGGATAAAACAAACCAACCAAGCAACGCCAATAAGGCAAATTCGCAAAGAAACGGTGCCGCATGGCGCGCGCGAACCATCGTCACAATGCTTGCAGTTGCCACAACGCTCGTCTTCACCTCCTGCGACGATTTCATCTTCGGCAACGTAAACATCAACTACAACGACAATCCGTTGGAGGCAAAACCCATACCGCACAGCGGAGCCGACAAGTATGTAGACAGCCTGAAGAAGATACGCACCACCCAACCCTTGGCCAACCCCGACCCCAATGGGGCATTCGCCAACTGGGCTACGTGCCTGGCCATGTTTAAAGAAGGGCACTCGCACGGCGACGGTATGATGCACGGCAACTTTGTTTACCACAACGCACCGTGGCGACAAGAGCAGTTTGCCATCATACACAACGGCACCGACAAATGGCCTAGCGTGCAAGTGCAACGCCAAAGCACCGTTACCTACCTCGAACAATATGCGGGAAAACAAGGTCCCGACTATATCCGCATCATCGGCGGAAAGCTAAAACGTTGGGGGTTGTGCCTCTATTTCTTCGACAAGGAGGGCAAACTCATGAACGACGACATACTGAACCACTCGGACGAATACCAGATTTTCTTCACCGTAAGCGATGTAGACGACAAAGGAAACCCCTACGAAGTGACCGACTGCCGAGGCACGTGGCATCCCAACAAAAACAAGTTCGGCGAATGGAAAAAAGGTGGAACGGTAGACAACACGCCCGTTCCGTCGCCTTTCTTCGCCGACAAAACCACGTGGAAACAACGTGCCGACGCAACACCCAAAATATTCGAATACACCTATCGCGACACGTGGATACACGATGCAATGGGCGACGGCGCGCGAGAGCTGTTCAACCAAAGGCTGCTACCACCACTTACGCGCAAAGATGCCGACTGGGCCGTGGCCCCATACGACCAAGACCGCGTGGGACTTAAAGGCCATTTCAACTTCGACCTCGACGCCGACGAAAACGACAAGCTGCACAGCGAATGGCCGTTCGAGATAACCAAACGTACCGACCCCGCCACAGGAGAGGCCGGCAAATACACTCGCCCATCCTACTTGCTGCCCAAGTTCTACCTCTCGGTAAGGGTTATGAAATGCCCAAAGGGGAAGAAAGCACTCATACCACGCGACGAATACCTCAAACGCCATTCCACTTACGAGTTCATCAGCAAGCTTATCTGCGCCGACTGGTTCAATCCCGACGAGCCTAAGGAATACGGTGCCGACTCGCAATGGCAAGAGGTGATACGTTTCAACATCCCCATCAAGGTTTATTGCAGTAGTTTCGACACCGACCCAACGGCCATCGACCCCAACGACCCCTTTTATTATTACCTGGGATTGGAAATAGGCCTGTCGCCCGCCGATGCGCTGGAAGCATCGCAAAACCTGCAAACCCACGGCGTGGGAGGCGGCTCGGGATTTGGCAACTGGTTCCTCTAAACCAAGCATGCAAGCAGCCAACGCCGAACATCAACACAACTTTAAAAGACAACACAAAATGAAACAACTTGCAACACTCGTTTTGCTGGCCCTACTCGCGGGCTGCGTACGAAACGAATTGCCCACCAAGCAATCCAACGCCAAAAGCAAGGTAGACCACCTTATCATCAAGGAGGTATTCTACATTGGGCACTATTGGGTGCGCGACGTGAGCAAATGGGGATTCAAAAACACCAACAACAACTACAACGACGACCAATACATCGAGATATATAACCCCACAGACCAGGTGCAATACCTCGACAACATGGCCCTTTGCGCCCATGCCATCGACCCCACGAAGGTTATCACCTTCGCCCCGAAAGACGATTTCGTGAACCGATACTACGGCGTGAATGCCATCTCGTACTTCCCCGGCAGCGGACACGACCTGCCCGTACAGCCCAAACAGTCGATAATCGTGGCGAAATACGCCACAGACCATAAGGCGATGTTTGAGAAAGAACTCGAAGGCGAAGACCTCTCTCTGTACAAGGGGCTAGACGCTTTCTTAGACCTACGCAAAGCCAACTTCGAATGGACAAACGCCAATTACGACCACTCGGGAAAGAACAACCCCGACGTACCCGACCTGCAAGCCATCATGACCCGTAAAGACAAAAGCGGCAACATTATACCTTCGTACGAGATGCAAGAAATATCCGAACACGGAGGATTGGCATTGGTGAGGCTGCCGTGGACGCCCGAAGACTTTGCGAAAAACTACAAAGACACCAAAGACAAGCGTGGATACCTGCACTACATCACCGTCACCAGTAGTGCCTTTGCCGACTTCGAGGTAATAGAAATTCCTTTCGAATACGTTGTAGATTGCATCACGATTTGCCCTAGAAGCCAATTCCAGATGCGCCCCAGCAAACTGGACAAGGGGTACAACGCCGTAACCGACGTACCTTTCGTCAGCATTAAGAACAGCGACTACCCCACTTACTCGGGATTGGCCCTAACCCGGCGATGGGACGGAAGGAAATTCGTTGACGACGACAACACCAAATCCGACTTTAAGGTGCAAGTGGCATCGCTCTCTAGAAAAGACGACAAGGGAAATCCCATCAAATAACTTTATCCGTTGGCGGTGCATCCGAATTTGTTCCGAATGCACCGCCAACCGTTTTTCGCATCAGGGCGGAACATTCTCCCCCGCATACACCTAAACAAAAGCAAAAGGTTAATTGCTTGAAACCGCTGCACCCCCTCGGCAAGGATTTTTTAGAACAAGAACTTATTGATAACTCATGCCAGTTTTTTTTTTAGCATATAGGGCTTTTCAGAAATCTCCGCTTGTTTGTTTTCAATGTTATCTTGTGGAGAAATGGGAGTAAGCGTATCTAACATTTAGGCTTTAACAAATTGTGGAATTTATCCTAGTTCTCCTAATTATTCTAACCCTTCGAGGGGAGCTAGCCACTCTAACCTTTCTACCCATCCTAGCCTTCCTGTTGTCCTAGCCTCAACTATCACACGCAACCATCTTGTTATCTGTGTGATACCAACACAAGATAAACATTCCGCACATATACGAAGTGCAGAAAAAATCAACTAACGGGCTTTTAAACGTACGAAAGCCCAACAATTCCCTAATACACCAACTTACAAACAGAAAAACTCACAAACTTACAAAGAGGAAAACCCAAAAAGAGGAAAACTCAAAAAATCATCAACTCAGAAACTCACAAACACAAAAACTCATCAACTCATAAACTTGACAACTCACAAACATATAACCTTAAAAACCCACTTATCAACTCGCCAACCCACCCCTCTTGTCAATTTTTCAGTACAAATTTTAACATTATGAGTACCCTTTCCATTCACCAACCGCCAACCTTGCCACAAAAAATCGATTCTCGCGAAGGTTTGTTTTGATTGCAAAAAGGGGTTAGTTGTACATGCAGGCAAAATGAATTTTTATTTAAACTGACCGCCACTAACACCCACTTTGGGGCCATTTGCAGCAAAACGAAGCGCGTTTTGGTGCTAAACGCAGTGTAATATGCCGCTAAACGCAGTGCGTTTTGGTGCTA
>NZ_KV815088.1:34995-35739 GCF_001814145.1 Prevotella sp. HMSC073D09
AAGGTAAAATGGTGCTAAATGCAGTGTAAAATGCCGCTAAACGCCATTCGAAAAGCATAAACATCCACGGCAATTGCATAAACAAAACCTTACCGAACCATGAAACACATAGCCGAAAAGGGCAAAATAGTGGTTAAAAAGTAGGATTTTAGGGTCTAAAAGTGGGTATTGGGGCCTGAAAAAATACGAGCCGTCAACCAAACTAGAAAGGCAAAATGGTACAAAATGCAGGTTTTGTTCTTGAAAACAGACAAAGCAAAAGGCGTGAAAGGCTAGAAATTGGGGCTATTTACCCGTTTTATGGCCTATATTTTCGCTAGAACGGTGTGAAAAATAGAGTAAGATTGTAAAACAAAAGATAACAATTTAAGCTTTTGAGTTAGTGAGTTAGTGAGTTGGTGAGTTGGCGAGTTGGCGAGCTAGCCTTTCTAGCTAACCTAGCCTTCCTAGTTATCCTAGCCTTCCTAGTTATCCCAGTCTTTCTAGTTATCCCAGTCTTTCTAGTTATCCTAGCCTTCCTAGTTATCCTAGTCTTTCTAGTTATCCTAGCCTTCCTAGTTATCCTAGTCTTTCTAGTTATCCCAGTCTTTCTAGTTATCCTAGCCTTTCCAGTTATCCTAGTATTTCCAGTTATCCCAGTCTTTCTAGTTATCCTAGCCGTTCCAGTTATCCTAGTCTTCCTAGTTATCCTGGCCTTCCTAGTTATCCTGGCCTTCCTAGTTATCCTAGTCTTTCTAGTTATCC
>NZ_KV815089.1:0-20253 GCF_001814145.1 Prevotella sp. HMSC073D09
ACCAAAACGCACTCTATTTTGCTGCAAATAGCCCCAAAACGGGTGTTAGTGACGATCAGTTTAAATATATATTCATTTCTCCGCATTAACAAATTACCCCCTTTTTGCACCATAACAAACCGTCGCGAGAATCGATTTTTTTGCGGCAAGGTTGGCAGTTGATGGGCAGAAAGGGCACTCAGAATGTTAAAATCCTCGCTAAAAATTGGACAAAAACAATTGTGGCGTATACACGCGATTGGGCAAACGTCACGGGCAACCCATACGCTTACAAACGTCAACGCGAGCGGTTGCAGGGCAGGATTTTGCATTTAGAAAAGCAGCAAAACACCCCATTGCACACTTTCTTACCCCTATTTTGCAGGCATTACGTGCTTTTGTTGTAACTTTGTACACCATAATAACATATAACACTCAACTATGCCCAACAAAGTAACAGTTAGCGACGCCGCTTTAAGACAAGCAGCGGAAGAGGGAATGGACGCCTTTGTAGACATCTTTGTAGATGCCATCAATGCCTCTGTGGGCGGAAAGCTAACCGCCGACACCATGCCACAGCTCAATACCAGCCAAATAACACTCTTGGCTTACCGCATTCTGCGTGACGAGGTGATGGACGGAGGGTTCATCCAACTGATACACAACGGCTATGGCGGCTTTATCTTCCTCAATCCCTTTGCCATGATGGTCAAGCAATGGGGCATCACAGAATTAGGGCGACTCATCAGCAAGGTACACTCCAACTACAAGAAGTATCATGAGGAGATAGAGAAAGACTGTACCGACGAAGAGTTCATGTCGCTTTTCGAGCGGTTCCCTATTTTCGACGACTTCGACGACACTTTCGTTGAACACGAAGAGGAGTGGACGGCTGCCATCGCACAGTATATAGACGGGCATATAGAAGAGTTTGCAGAAATTGTGAACTAGAACGGCTGTTGCATGGAGCAAACCTGCTAACAAGCCACATTTAGAAAGAAAGGACAAACAATGGGCAAAGAAACAGATTCGATAAGAAAGAAAAGCGCCGTACAGATAAGAAACAAGAAGGCATCGTTTGAATACTTCTTCGTTGAAACGTTTATGGCTGGCATCGTTCTTACAGGAACGGAAATAAAGTCTATCCGTATGGGCAAGGCCTCGCTGGTAGACAGCTTTTGCTACATCAACAATGGCGAAATGTGGGTAAAGGGCATGAATATTTCGCCCTATTTCTACGGCTCGTATGCCAACCACGAGGCCAAACGCGACCGCAAGCTGTTGCTCACCAAACGCGAGATACGCAAACTTCAAGAGGCAACCAAGCAAGTGGGCTTTACCATCGTGCCGACACTCGTGTTTATCGACCCACATGGACGGGCAAAGGTTGACATCGCCCTGGTGCGTGGTAAGAAAGAGTTTGACAAGCGGCAAACACTTAAAGAGAAAGAAGACCGCCGACAAATGGACAGAGCAATAAAACGCTACTAAGAAGGCTGGTTATAATAGTGCCAGAGGGCGTTTTAAAAAGCCAATGTAGAGTTTGTATAACACGCCGATGGGCGTAAATGGGAAAGGAAAGGTCGACAAGATGAAAATTCAGGATATAATTAAACAGCGCATCATGATACTCGACGGTGCGCTGGGAACCATGATTCAAGACTACAACTTGGAGGAAAAAGACTTCAGAAATGCCGATTTGACAGAACATGAAGGTCAGCTTAAAGGCAACAACGACGTGCTGAACATCACTCGTCCAGACCTCATTCTCGATATTCACCGCAGGTATTTGGCCGCAGGTGCCGACCTCATTGAGACTAATACCTTTTCTTCGCAAGCCATATCGCAAGCCGATTACCAACTCGAACACCTATCGCGCCCGATGGCCTTGGCAGGTGCAAGACTGGCACGAAAGGCCGCCGACGAATTTAGCACACCCCAATGGCCGCGCTTTGTGTGTGGTTCGGTTGGTCCAACGAACAAAACCTGCTCGATGAGTCCCGACGTTAGCGATGCCGCCGCACGCGACATTACCTACGACCAACTGTTTGATGCCTATCGCGAACAAGTGGGCGCGCTGATAGAAGGCGGTGTAGATGCCATCTTGATAGAAACCATTTTCGACACGCTTAACGCCAAAGCTGCCATCGATGCCACCATAACCGAGATGCAGATGCAAGGTGTTGATCTGCCCATCATGCTCAGTATGACGGTGAGCGACTTAGCCGGACGAACCCTTAGCGGACAAACTATTGAGGGATTTCTTGCCAGCATCAGTTCGTATCCTATCTTCTCGGTTGGGCTTAACTGCTCTTTCGGTGCCGACCAAATGAAACCGTTCCTCAAAGAATTGGCCAGCAAAGCCCCTTATTACATCTCTGCCTACCCCAATGCAGGACTGCCCAACACGATGGGACAATACGATGAGACCGCAGAAAGCATGTCGCCGCAGATTGCCCAATTTATAAACGAGGGCTTAGTGAACATCATTGGCGGCTGTTGTGGTACCGACGACAAGTTTATCGCTAGCTATGCGGCCTTGGCCAAAGGCAAAACACCACACGCCGTGGTGAGCAAGCCCAACACGCTTTGGCTATCTGGGCTTGAAATGCTAAACGTTACGCCCGAAGTTAACTTCGTTAATGTGGGCGAACGATGCAACGTGGCAGGTAGCAAGAAGTTTCTTCGACTTATCAAGGAAGGGCAATACGATGAGGCTATAAGTATTGCACGCAAACAAGTAAGCGATGGCGCATTGGTGCTAGACATCAACATGGACGATGGTCTGCTTGATGCAGAAAAAGAAATGACCACGTTTCTCAACATGATTGCGGCCGAACCCGACATCGCACGCGTGCCCATCATGATCGACTCTTCTAAATGGGATGTCATTATGGCAGGCCTTAAATGCGTGCAAGGCAAGTGTATCGTTAACTCTATTTCGCTGAAAGAGGGCGAAGAGCAATTTATTGAACATGCAAGGGCCTTAAAGCGCTTTGGCGCAGCATGCGTGGTGATGTGTTTCGACGAACAAGGACAAGCCACAACCTTTGAACGGAGAATAGAAATAGCGCAGCGCGCATACCGCATTCTTACACAAGAGGTTGGCATGAATCCGCTAGACATCATCTTCGACCCAAATATTCTGGCCATCGCAACAGGCATTGAAGAGCACGACAACTATGCTCACGAGTTTATTCGCTCGATTGCGTGGATACGTAAGAACCTGCCTGGCACGCATATCAGCGGCGGCGTGAGCAACCTTTCGTTCTCGTTTAGGGGCAACAACTATATTCGCGAGGCCATGCACGCCGTTTTTTTGTACCACGCCATCAACGAAGGCATGGACTTTGGCATCGTAAATCCATCGTCGAAGGTTACTTACAGCGACATTCCCGCCGATGAATTGGAGATTATCGAAGACGTTATCCTTAACCGAAAGCCCAATGCGGCAGAAGCCTTGATAGAATTGGCCAACAAGAAAAAGGAAGAGGAAGAGCGGCGAAAGGCAGGTATGGCAAGTGGCGACGCCGGTACACAAAAGCAAGTGGAAGAAGAATGGAGAAGTTTAGACTTGGATGAACGTCTGAAATACGCACTCCGCAAAGGCATTGGCGACCATCTGGACGAAGACCTGCACTTGGCTTTGGCGCATTTTCCGCATGCTGTTGATATCATTGAGGGCCCTTTGATGGCAGGCATGAACGAGGTTGGCGAACTCTTTGGAGCAGGCAAGATGTTTCTTCCGCAAGTGGTAAAGACTGCACGAACGATGAAACAGGCCGTGGCCATATTGCAACCATACATCGAGAAAGAAAAGAAAGTTGGAGCGACGAAAGCCGGTAAGGTTATCCTGGCTACGGTGAAAGGCGATGTGCACGATATTGGCAAGAACATCGTGGCCGTGGTGATGGCCTGCAACAACTACGAGGTGATAGACCTTGGCGTGATGGTTCCTGCCGAACAAATAATTAAAAAAGCCATTGAAGAGAAGGCGGACATCATTGGATTGAGCGGACTTATCACTCCTTCGCTAGAAGAAATGATTAACGTGGCGCAAGAGATGGAGAAAGCTGGTCTGGACATCCCCATCATGATTGGTGGCGCAACTACCAGTCAGCTGCACGTTGCCTTGAAGATTGCACCCGTGTATGGTGGTCCTGTGGTTTGGATGAAAGATGCCAGCCAAAACTCGTTGGCTGCCGCTAGACTGCTGAACAAGAGTGAAGAAACAGCCTATGTTAATGAACTGAACGACAAATATGAAAACCTAAGAGCTGGCTATCAAGACAAGCAACAAAAGCTGTTGCCCATAGAAGAGGCGCGTAAAAATAGGCTTAGGCTGTTTGATGATTAATGGCGGCGTGCAATTAACATAATAATATACAGTAACTAATGAAAAGGACGCTCTTCTTTGCCCTCCTTTTGCTCTGCATGGCCAGTCTGGGACATGCCCAAAAGGCTGTGCATAAAGATTATTACCGCTCGGCTATAAAGGCTATAAAAAACAACAATCTGGCTGAATTGGCAGCCAATATGAAGTATATAAACAATGTAGATTCCTTTATTCCCTTGGATTCTTACCACTCCTATTCGCTGTTAGGATATGCCTGCCTATATAAAAACAAGTCTGCCATACAGAAATTGATAGCCATGAAAACGAACATAGACGAGGCTTTTGCCGACGAGATATTTATATATGATGCACTTTACATGGCTATTAACAATGAAGATGAAGACTTGGTGAAACAACTACTGACTATGGGAGCAGACCCAAACAGGCCTTATAACGAGAATGGACTGTGCCCTTTGGCGGCAAGTTGCAATGTGAACAACGTAGCAATAGCCTCGCTACTATTAAAACATGGCGCAAAAGCAAATGGATTGGGCAACTTAGGTGGCGACTATATCGAATGTCCGCTAATCAAAGCCGTCATAAAAGGAAATAAAGATATGGTTCTGTTGCTGTTGAAACATGGAGCAAAGAAAGGGGAAAAAGACGAGGAGGGGCGAACTGCGCTCTATTATGCAAAACAGCAGAAACACACCTCAATCATACAAATACTAGAAAAAGCACCAGGTAACTAAAGTTTCCCACTTGTGATTTTCCGCCCTATTTCCACTTATATGCTCATTTCAACATACCGCAAACGGGACATTTCACATCGTGGCAATGTATGTTAACGACTGCATGGCAATCTGGTTCCGCAGTCGCGGAAGACAGAAGGCCGACAAGAGACATCATCTTTTCGGCATCCGCATGGCCAGCTCCGAGTCTCTCCATCGTTTCGCAAACGTCGATGACGAGATTGTTCCACAAGGGCAATCAGGAGATTCTCTATTAGCACTATGTTCGCAGGCCAGAAGCACAAATGAGACTGACACAAAACAATCAACGATGCGAAAAAATGTCAGTTAAGGCATGCCAAGATGTCAATCAACGTTTTTGGCACGCTTTTCGTATAGCATAGGTCGAACGCCTAATCATAAGGCATTCCTTGAAAATAGATTTAATTTAAAACTTAAATACAATGAACATTCAACCATTAGCAGACAGAGTATTAGTTTTACCCGCCCCCGCCGAAGAGAAGGTTGGCGGCATCATTATCCCCGACACGGCCAAGGAAAAGCCACTGAACGGAACCATCGTTGCAGTGGGTGAAGGCACGAAAGACGAGAAAATGATTTTGAAAGAGGGCGACAACGTGCTGTATGGCAAGTATGCTGGCACCGAACTAGAATACGAAGGCAAAAAATACTTGATGATGCGCCAAAGCGATGTGCTGGCCATTGTAAAGTAATAAGGCCGTTGTTTACCCATGCGATATTTGGGGCTATGGTGTGCAATGTACACTATTCTACCCCAACACAGAAACAGTAGGCTGGGCCCTACTCCTTATTATTATATATAACAATTCAATAGTAAAAATAAGATGGCAAAAGAAATTAAATTCGATATAGAAGCACGCGACTTGCTTAAAAATGGTGTAGATAGACTAGCTAACGCCGTTAAAGTTACGCTTGGCCCAAAAGGTCGCAACGTGGTGATTGAAAAGAAATTTGGTGCACCGCAGATTACCAAAGATGGAGTTACCGTTGCAAAAGAAGTTGAGTTGGAAGACCACTTCGAAAACACGGGTGCACAACTCGTAAAGAGCGTTGCCTCGAAAACAGGCGACGATGCAGGCGACGGCACAACCACTGCTACCATACTTACACAAGCCATTGTTAACGAGGGCTTGAAGAACGTAACGGCTGGCGCAAACCCAATGGATTTGAAACGCGGTATCGACAAGGCTGTGAAAGTTGTTGTAGATTATATCCGCGAAACAGCCGAACAAGTAGACGACAACTACGACAAGATTGAACAAGTGGCCTCGGTAAGTGCCAACAACGACCCTGAAATAGGAAAACTTCTTGCTGATGCCATGCGTAAGGTTAGCAAGGATGGCGTTATCACCATCGAAGAAAGCAAGAGCCGCGAAACAAGCATCGGCATTGTAGAGGGTATGCAGTTTGATAGAGGTTACCTCTCTGGCTACTTTGTTACCGACACCGACAAGATGGAGGCTGTAATGGAAAATCCCTACATCCTTATCTACGACAAAAAGATTAGCAACCTGAAAGACTTCCTCCCCATCTTGCAGCCTGCTGCCGAAAGTGGCCGTCCGTTGCTCGTTATTGCAGAAGATGTAGACTCGGAAGCACTTACAACGCTGGTGGTTAACCGTCTGCGTGGCGGCTTGAAGATCTGTGCTGTTAAGGCTCCTGGCTTTGGCGACCGTCGTAAAGCGATGCTCGAAGACATCGCCGTGCTGACGGGCGGATTGGTTATCAGCGAAGAAAAAGGCTTGAAGTTGGAGCAAGCTACCCTCGAAATGATGGGAACCTGCGACAAGGTGGTTGTTTCGAAAGACAACACTACGATTGTTAACGGTGCTGGCGAAAAGCAAAACATCGCCGACCGAGTGGCTCAGATTAAGAACGAGATAGCCAATACCACCAGTTCTTACGACAAAGAGAAATTGCAAGAGCGTTTGGCCAAACTTTCGGGCGGCGTTGCCGTGCTCTATGTAGGTGCTAACAGCGAGGTGGAAATGAAGGAAAAGAAAGACCGCGTTGACGATGCATTGTGTGCAACTCGCGCTGCACTTGAAGAGGGTGTGGTTGCTGGCGGTAGCACAACCTACATCCGCGCCCTAGATGCCTTGAAAGGACTTAAAGGCGACAATGCTGACGAACAGACAGGTATCAACATTGTTGAACGTGCTATTGAAGAGCCTCTTCGTCAAATCGTAATCAATGCAGGCGGTGAAGGTGCAGTAGTGGTGCAAAAGGTTCGCGAAGGCAAAGGCGACTATGGCTACAACGCCCGTACCGATGCCTTTGAAGACATGCGTAAGGCTGGAATTATCGACCCTGCAAAGGTTGCACGCGTGGCATTAGAGAATGCAGCCTCTATCGCAGGCATGTTCCTTACCACCGAATGCCTCATTGTAGAGAAACCATCAGACGCTCCTGCGATGCCTATGGGAAACCCTGGGATGGGCGGAATGATGTAAGATAGTTACAAAAAGGCTCGAAAAAGTGCCAAAACGGCTAAAAACAAGGGCGTTTATCTTCGGATAGGCGTCCTTTTAGCTTTTCTTTGCATACTGATTTGAGTTTTTTAAATAAAAATCTTTTGTAGTTTAATGAGAGTTGACTACATTTGCAAATGTAAAGAAGATACAATGGAGCAATCCATTCAAAGATATTTTTTTGATTTGTTTTAGTAGATTAGTTTTTAAGTAGTTTGTTTTGGAAATCGGTTGTCGGGAGACATCCGATTTTTTTATTGCATATTTTTCGGGCTTTTGGCCATTACACCATAACTTTTTGTTACCTTTGTGTTCATGAAAATAAGAATAAACTGGAAACGCATCCTTGTACTCCTCCTTGTATCGGCAGGCTTGGTCTACATCACCAAGTCGTTCCTCATGTCTGTTGGCATATTTTTGCTGCTCTTTGCAGCCGATAGCTTATTGGCTAGATACGACGAAGACAGGAGAAGACGCAAACAAAGGGAAGAACACGAATAAGAAGATTAAGCAAACGAAGGCGCACAAAATGGAAAAACTAGCTGAACTATATAAACGATGGAAAGGTACGGCTCCAGCTATGATGGCTCAATTGCCCGAAGCGGGGAGTAACCGAAAGTATTACCGACTAACCGGTGAAGACGGAGAAAGTGTTATTGGCGTGGTGGGAAACAGCAGGGACGAAAACCACACCTTTATCTACCTTACCCACCACTTTACGGAAAGGCGATTGCCCGTGCCTCGCATTCTAGCCGTAGACGAAGACGAATTGCGTTACCTGCAAACCGACTTGGGTAGCACTTCTCTATTTGACGTTTTGCGCGGCGGGCGCGAATCGGGAGGAAGGTACAACATGCACGAGAAACAATTGCTTACTGCCGTTATACGCGAACTGCCCAACATACAGATAAGAGGCGCGCGCGGATTGGATTGGCAAGTGTGTTATCCACAACCAGAGTTTGATGTCGATAGTGTGCTTTTCGACCTTAACTACTTTAAATATTGCTTTCTTAAAGCCACAGAACTTGAATTTCATGAGCTAAAATTGGAGGCTAACTTCCGCCTTTTTGCTAAGGATTTGACGTCGGAAAAGAGCGAGAGTTTTCTTTATCGCGACTTCCAAGCGCGCAATGTGATGCTCGACAACAATGGAAAGCCCTATTTCATCGATTACCAAGGTGGCCGAAAGGGTCCGTTTTACTACGATTTGGCCTCGTTCCTATGGCAGGCGGCAGCCAAATATCCCTTTAAACTGCGCCGCGAACTGGTTTACGAATACTACAACTCGCTGAAAAACTACACCGAAGTGCCATCGGTAAGACATTTCGTTGAACGTCTCAGCCTTTTCGTTCTATTCAGAACATTGCAAGTATTGGGCGCTTATGGGTTCAGGGGCTACTTCGAACACAAGAAACATTTCATCAATAGCATTCCCCCAGCCATTGATAACTTGCGCGAATTGCTTAAACTGAAAAAGTTCTTCCCCTACCCTTACATGATGGACATGCTGAGGCGACTGACCGAGTTGCCGCAATTCGCCCACATCGAAGAACCAGCACTGAGTCGTGCCGATGGCTTTAAGACAACCCCCCACACCGTATATAAGGCGCACCCACAAGATGGACCCGCCACGTTTTCTAAGTACGACGGCAAAGGACCGCTAGTGGTTAACGTTTACAGTTTCTCTTATCGCAAGGGCATTCCCGAAGACACGTCGGGCAATGGCGGCGGATATGTTTTCGATTGTCGTTCTACGCACAACCCCGGACGTTACGAACCTTATAAGCAATTAACAGGACTTGACGAGCCCGTTATCCGTTTCTTGGAAGACGATGGCGAGATACTAAACTTCCTTGATGGCGTTTATGCCTTGGCCGATCACCACGTGCGTCGTTACATTCAGCGCGGTTTCACCAGCCTGATGTTTTGCTTTGGCTGTACGGGCGGTCAGCATCGCAGCGTTTATTCGGCACAGCATTTGGCCGAACATCTGCATAAGAAGTTTGGCATTGAGGTGCATATCACCCATCGCGAGCAAAACATCAGTTCGGTTTTGCAGGCAAAGCGCTAACGAGAGAACATCGTTGGCAGTCAGCCAAAAGGCACGGCGAAACCTTTGTCGAGTGAAAAAATATCGTTAAATTTGCAACACAATAAAATACAAACAGCACGAGCATGATGCAAGCAATGATTTTTGCGGCAGGTTTGGGCACAAGACTTAAACCGCTTACCGACACCATACCCAAGGCATTGGTTGAGGTTGGCGGAGAAACCTTGCTGCAACGCACCATCGAAAGGCTGAAAGCTTGCGGCGTAAAAAGTATGGTGATTAATGTTCACCACTTTGCGCAAGCCATCATAGACTATCTGCAAGCCAACAATAACTTCGGCGTAGAGATTGCCGTAAGCGACGAATCGCAACACTTACTCGACACAGGAGGCGGACTGAAAAAGGCTGCTCAGCTCTTTTCGCCCACAGCCAACATCCTCATTCACAACGTAGACATCATTAGCAATGTAGACTTACAAGCGTTTTATGCCCACCAAGCACAGAGCGATGCCTTGCTCCTAGTAAGCCAACGCGAAACAAAACGCTACCTACTTTTCAATGACGACATGCGACTTGTTGGCTGGACGAACATAGAAACGGGAGAAGTACGCTCGCCCTACCCCACACTCAACCCACAGACCTGTAAGAAACTGGCCTTCGCCGGCATCCATTCGTTTTCGCCAAAGCTTTTCGAAAAGATGGAGAAATACCCTGCAAAGTTCGGCATCATCGACTTTTATCTCGACCAGTGTGCCCAAAACGACATCCGCGGGTACGAACAGCAGGGGCTGCAACTGCTCGATGTGGGCAAGCTTAACACTCTAGAACGTCTGCCAAAGCCCAAAACTGGCGGTCTCGGCGTCAGCGATGCAGACATCTTACAGCATTTGTATGCGCAATAAACAACAAGGCTCTTCACCGTGTACATAAGCGATTGGAAACGAACGAGGAACCGATTTCATACTCAACGACAACATGCAACAAAAGATTATCATCTTGGATTTCGGGTCGCAGACCACACAACTCATTGGTCGCCGTGTGCGCGAGCTCGACACTTTCTGCGAGATTTTACCCTATAACAAGTTTCCCAAAGACGACCCCTCCGTCATTGGCGTCATCCTTAGCGGCTCGCCTTACTCTGTTCACGACAAGGAGGCGTTTAAAGTAGACTTAAACGACTTTATCGGAAAATACCCTGTGCTGGGCATTTGCTATGGCGCGCAATTCATATCGCATGCCAATGGCGGAAAGGTAGAGCAAACGGGAACGCGCGAATACGGCCGCGCCCACCTGCAAGAGATATGCCTAGACAACCCCTTGTTCGCAGGATTTGAGCCTAACTCGCAGGTGTGGATGAGCCACGGCGACACCATTACGGCCATTCCAGAAGGCTATCGTGTCATCGCCTCCACCAACGATGTTAAGTTTGCGGCCTATGCAAGCGAGCAAAATCCCGTTTGGGCGGTTCAGTTCCACCCCGAAGTGTTCCACTCCACCCAAGGAACAACGCTTCTTAAAAACTTTGTTGTGAACATCTGCGGAAGTAAACAACAATGGAGTGCGGCATCGTTTGTGGAGAGTACGGTGAACGAACTGAAAGCGCAATTGGGCAACGACCGAGTAATTTTGGGACTTAGCGGAGGAGTAGATTCAAGCGTTTGCGCCGCATTGCTCAATCGAGCCATCGGCGATAAGCTCACCTGCATCTTCGTAGATCATGGCATGTTGCGCAAAAACGAGTTCCAAAAGGTGATGGAAGCCTACAAGGGACTAGGCTTGAACGTGGTTGGCGTTGATGCCAGCGATAAGTTCTTTGCCGACTTAGAGGGCGTTAGCGACCCCGAAGAAAAGCGAAAGATTATCGGCCGCGACTTTGTTGAGGTGTTCAATGCCGAAGCAAAGAAGATTACCGACGCCAAATGGTTGGCCCAAGGCACTATCTATCCCGACCGAATTGAAAGCCTTAGCATCACAGGCATGGTTATCAAGAGCCACCACAACGTGGGCGGACTGCCCAAGGAGATGCACTTGCAACTATGCGAACCCCTGCAATGGCTGTTCAAAGATGAAGTTAGGCGCGTTGGTTTGGAAATGGGAATGCCCCAACGCCTTATCAAACGCCATCCCTTCCCCGGTCCTGGGCTTGCCGTTCGTATCCTTGGCGACATCACGCGCGAAAAGGTGCGCATCCTACAAGAGGCAGACGACATCTACATTGAGAACATGCACAACTATATTTGCGAAGATGGCGAAGAGCTATACGACAAGATCTGGCAGGCCGGAACTGTTCTGCTTTCTTCGGTTCGCAGTGTAGGCGTAATGGGCGACGAACGCACTTACGAACACCCTGTGGCCTTACGTGCCGTGACAAGTACCGACGCCATGACTGCCGACTGGGCTCACCTACCCTACGACTTCATGGCTAAGGTGTCTAATGAGATTATAAATAAGGTGAAAGGCGTAAACCGCGTATGTTACGACATTTCGTCCAAACCGCCTTCGACTATCGAATGGGAATAAAAATGTGGGCATTAGCCTAACCTTTTACATACTCCAATAGAGAAGTCGTTTTGCCTTTAAATACTTTTCTTTAATTTGAGAGGAGTGTTTCTATCTTTGTGTGTTAAAACCAAGATAAACACACCTCTCCATGTATGCAGCACAGAACAAAGATGCGATAAGACCAGAGATTTATCCCCATTTGTCCGTGGCAAAAGGCGATTATGTATCAAAAAAGTACCCTAGCAGAAGTTATTCAATCTCTTTTCCATAAGCCGAAACTGTCTGCCAACGGCGGGTTGCTTCTGCATTTCCATAATTCTGTCGCCGTGGGTCGTGGGCTGCATGCCTTGCAACCGCTCGCGCAGATGGCAGTAAGCGCACGTGCTTTTCGTACCGTTTGCCCACGTGCGTGTTTGCGATACAGTTGTTCTTTTGTATAGTTTTCGGCAAGAATTTTAACATTATGAGTGCCTTTCTCGTCCGCCAATCGTCCACTTGCCGCAAAAAATCGATTCTCGCGAGGGTTGCTTTTGATGCAAAAAGCGGTTAGTTGTAAATGCAGCCAAAATGAATTTTTATTTAAAATAACCGTCATCTACCCCATTTGGAGAGCCATTTGTTGCTAAATGAAGTGCAATATGGGCAATTGGCCACTGCTTATAAAAAAACATCCCACCAAGCAAATGGCGGGATGTTCGTAATCATTGTTAAGGGCAATGTGTTAGCCCAGATATTTCATTAAAATCTTTGCGTTGCCGCTGTCGCGCAGTTTGGCAATGCTCTTTTCACGTATTTGTCTTACGCGTTCGCGTGTAAGTCCCAGTTGGTCGCCAATCTCTTCAAGTCCTTTTTCGTGGCAGCCAATACCGAAACACTCTCGGATAATGGTTATTTCCCTATCTTTAAGCACCTTTGCCAAAACGCTATTCAGTTCGAGTGCCATCGACTCGTGGTCGGCTTGCTTGTCTGTTCGGCTATCGTCGCCAGAAGCCATCACGTCGAGCATGCAATTGTCTTCGCCATCTTGGAAAGGCGCATCAATACTCACGTGGTGTCCGTCTGCCATCAGGCTCTGTCCGATTTTCTCCTCGTCGATGTTTGTTGCATCCGACAATTCCGAAACGGAAGGATGACGTTGGTTTTCTTGTTCAAACTTATTTATCTCGTGATTGATTTTGTTGAGCGAACCAACTTGGTTGAGGGGTAGCCTCACAATACGACTTTGTTCAGCAATGGCTTGAAGGATGCTTTGGCGTATCCACCAAACGGCGTACGAGATGAACTTGAAACCACGTGTCTCGTCGAACTTCTGTGCAGCCTTAATCAACCCAATATTACCCTCGTCTATCAAGTCGGTGAGCGTCAACCCCTGATGCTGATACTGTTTCGCAACAGACACAACAAAGCGTAGATTGGCCGTAACCAGCTTGTCTTTCGCCTTCTCGCCCTCGGGGCCACCCTTCCTTATCTTTTGGGCAAGCTCTATCTCCTCGTCAATTGAAATCAATGGAGCCCTTCCTATTTCAACAAGGTATTTGTCAAGTGCCTCACTAGAGCGATTGGTAATGCTTTTTTGAATTTTTAATTGCCTCATTTTTTAACCTCACATCAAATTTAAATGTCCGTTAACTTGTTTTTAAAACATGCCGTAAAACCTTGCAAAGTTAATGAAAAAAAACCAGATATGCAAGTTTTTGCCAATGTATTACTACCAAGAAGTGTGCCAAACCGTACATCTTGCAAAAAGAAATGCCGAAATGTTTTTGTAGGCTTAAAAAAAAACGCTAACTTTGCCTGCGGTGAAAGCTTGGAAAAATAAGCACACAGCACTTAATGAACGATAAAAACGATTTGTCATTATATGGTCTTCACCGATAAAACGATGAACAACAGGCAAGAAGCGTTATGCCTTGTTTCAAACAATTAACAATCAGCACAATACAAGGGAGCGTGCAGGCACAATAACCGCTCATCTACAAGCGTATGCCGCAAAACAAAACAAAGAATAGCCTGTTTTGCCTGCCGCCAAACCCTGCAAGGATATAAATATAACGATTTTATGAGCACGAACAAATTTAATCATCTCGTCATCATGGCAGGTGGAGTTGGCAGTAGGTTTTGGCCAATGAGCACCGAAGAGAAACCCAAGCAATTTATCGACGTGCTTGGCACGGGGCGTTCGTTGTTGCAACTCACGCTCGATAGGTTCGCAACAGTATGCCCTCCGTCGAACGTATGGATTGTAACCAACAAGAAATACCAAAGCGTGGTGGCCGAGCAGCTGCCAGAAATCGACCCAAGCCACATCTTACTCGAACCATGCAGGCGCAACACTGCCCCCTGCATCGCATACGTCAGTTGGCGAATAAAAAAAGAATGCCCCGGAGCTAATGTCATCGTCACCCCTAGCGACCATGTGGTAACCGACGTACAGGAGTTTAGACGCGTGGTTAATTCATGCCTTAAATTCACAAGCGAAACAGATGCCATACTCACATTAGGTATGAAACCCACACGTCCCGAAACGGGATATGGATACATTCAGGCCGACCTCAGTGTCAATTCGGCACGCAATACCGAGGTGTTCAGAGTCGATTCGTTCCGTGAAAAGCCCGACTTGCCCACGGCAACAGAATACATCAGCAAGAACAACTACTTCTGGAATGCAGGCATTTTCATTTGGAGCGTTCACACCATTGTTAACGCTTTCAGGGTTTACCAGCCTGCAATGAGCAAGCTTTTCGAAGGATTGATGCCCTATTATGGAACCCCTGAAGAGCAAGCGAAGATTGACGAGACGTACCCTCAGTGCGAAAACATCTCGGTAGACTATGCCATCATGGAGAAAGCAGAAGAGATTTTCGTTTGTCCTGCCGAGTTCGGATGGAGCGATTTGGGCACTTGGGGCAGCCTTTGGGAACAGTCTAAGCGCGACCTTTACGGTAATGCCAGCATCGGAAACAACATTAAGCTCTTCGATTCGCACAATTGCATCGTGCACACCACCCAAGAACAACGTGTGGTGATACAAGGGCTTGACGATTGTATCGTGGCCGAACAAGATGGCATTTTGCTTATTTGCAAGCGAAGTGAAGAACAACGTATAAAACAATTCAGTGAATAACAAACATAATTAACATGGAAAGAAAAGTTGCGCTCATCACAGGCATCACCGGTCAAGACGGCAGTTACCTGGCTGAGCTCTTAACTGAGAAAGGCTACGACGTACATGGATTGCTCAGGCGTTCGTCGTCGTTCAACACGGGGAGGATAGAACATCTCTACCTAGACGAATGGGTCAGGGACATGAAAAAGCAGCGCCCCGTCAACCTGCACTGGGCCGACATGACCGATTCGTCGTCGCTTATCCGCATCATCGGCGAAGTTCGCCCCACCGAAATATACAACTTGGCTGCACAAAGCCACGTGAAAGTGTCGTTCGAAGTACCCGAATACACCGCCGATGTTGACGCGACGGGCGTGTTGCGACTGCTTGAGGCCGTGCGTATCTGCGGACTAGAAAAGCAATGCCGCATCTACCAGGCCTCCACTTCCGAACTTTATGGCAAGGTGCAAGAGGTTCCACAGAAAGAAACCACACCCTTCTACCCACGTTCGCCCTATTCGGTGGCCAAACTATACGGCTATTGGATTGTGAAAAACTATCGCGAAAGCTACGGCATGTATTGCTGCAACGGCATCTTGTTCAACCACGAGAGCGAACGAAGGGGCGAAACCTTCGTTACGCGCAAGATAACGCTCGCCGCATGCCGCATCAAACAGGGATTTCAAGACAAGCTTTATTTGGGCAACCTCGATGCCAAGCGCGATTGGGGATATGCCAAAGACTACGTGGAATGTATGTGGATGATGCTGCAACAAGAGCAACCCGAAGACTTTGTCATCGCTACGGGCGAAATGCACACCGTACGCGAATTTTGCGAATTAGCCTTTAAAGAGGTGGGAATAGACATCCGCTGGGAAGGTCAGGGCGTGAACGAGAAGGGTATCGACGTTCAAACCAACCGCGTACTCATAGAGGTAGACCCCAAATATTTCCGCCCATGTGAGGTAGACCAGCTTCTTGGCGATCCCACGAAAGCCAAAACGAAGTTGGGATGGAGTCCTACCAAAACGTCTTTCAAGCAATTGATTAAAAAGATGGTGGAACACGACATGCTGTTCGTTAAAAAACTATATATCAAGGCGCAGATGCCCGAATAGGCCTAACAACCCCATTAAACCTGCGAAATGCTACATAAAGATACGAAAATATATGTGGCCGGACACCGAGGACTTGTTGGGTCGGCCATTTGGAAGAACCTCCAAACAAGAGGGTATCACAACCTTGTGGGGCGCACACACAACGAACTAGACCTTACCAACCAAGCACAAGTGCGCGCCTTCTTCGACGAAGAACAGCCCGAGGCCGTGGTTTTGGCCGCTGCACATGTGGGAGGCATCATGGCCAACTCACTATATAGGGCCGACTTCATCATGCTGAACATGCAGATGCAGTGCAACGTAATTAGCGAATCATTTCGCCACAACGTTAAAAAGCTACTCTTTTTGGGTTCAACATGTATATATCCTAAGAACGCAACCCAGCCAATAAAGGAGGATGAGCTGCTTACTTCGCCCTTGGAATACACCAACGAGGAGTATGCACTAGCCAAAATATCCGGCCTAAAAATGTGCGAGAGCTACAATTTGCAGTATGGTACGAACTATATTGCCGTGATGCCCACCAACCTATATGGGCCAAACGACAATTTTCACTTGGAAAACAGCCATGTTATGCCTGCCATGATGCGAAAGATTTACCTGGCCAAGCTTATCAACGAAGACAATTGGCAGGCTATTCGCACCGACTTAAACAAACGCCCAGTGGAAGGTGTTGACGGCACTGCCCAAGAACAACGCATTTTAGAAGTACTATCTAAATATGGTATTGCCGACAATGCGGTGCAACTGTGGGGTACGGGCAAACCACTTCGCGAATTTTTGTGGAGCGAAGACATGGCCGACGCCAGCGTACACGTACTGCTTAACGTGGATTTCAGCGACATCATCGGCATTGAGAAATACTCTTCGGTGTTCTATGGGGCTGAAACCAACGGCCAAAACGACCGAAACTCGAACGCTGGACGTGGTGGTGCCATTCCAGCATTGGGCGAAATAAGGAACTGCCACATCAATGTTGGTACGGGAAAGGAGATTACAATCAAACAATTGGCGCAACTTATAGCGCTGGCTGTCGACTTTAAGGGCGACATTCAGTTCGATTCCACCAAACCAGATGGCACTCCACGCAAACTCACTGATGTTACAAAGCTGAACAATCTTGGCTGGAAACACAAGGTGGAGATTGCCGATGGCGTTGCAAAACTCTTCGCTTGGTATCAAAACGACCTGAAAGCATAGCGACAAACATCCTGCGTTCAGTTGCGCAGAAATGATGCTTTCTTAGATATCTATTTGTAGGCATTTAAATGAAAGTTGCATTTTAGCATTACGACAAACGGGTTACAATTGGACAACTCTCCCAATTGTAACCCGTTTTTTATCCCTAACACGGTTATCAAGACATTTATTAATCTCTTTCAAACGCACCCTCTCCGTTAAGCCCCAATCAGTCTTTAGGGCATGTTCTGGTTTTGTTCGCTTGCCGGCATGTTGTCTGTCTTATCCTTGAAGGCGTAGTGGTCTACGTCGAGCGAATAAGGTAGGCAAGATGCCGGCAAGCAAACGAATGATGAACACGAAACGGTGGAAACAACCTAAAATAATTGATAAGCGGTGTGACTACCGATTGGGGTTAAAACTTTCTTCGTCAAGAACTGCTGAATTCAATCCGTGTTCCAACCGAAGACCACTTACACGGAAGAACTTTTAGGGTGGATGATGGTCTGAAAGGGGCTTACCTTTCGAAAACAAAATCCGCAATGCCTATTCAAGAGCATTGCGGATAGAGCAATCGAGCCGATTTGAAGTTTGCAGTTAGCGAGATAAAAAATAACATAAGCAATATGGCTAAACGAGTTCATCCCGCACGGAGAGACATACGCCCCAACCGTACGGGATGATAAAATGGTTTTACTTCTTAATGCTGTAATTACTTAACCAGCTTCAAGGTGTAGTCGTTGCCACTGGCAGCCTCTTCCAATTGGTCGTTAACAACGCTCAAAGTAGCGTCGTCTTTAACGAGCAGATAAAGAGCGTTATCCTTGTCCATAGGTAACTTGTAAGCCGTTACAGCCTTACCCTTAACGTCTTTCTTAATCATTTCAACGTTGCCGGTGTAGGTCTTCACGTCGTCTTTGCCGTCCTTAGCCTGCAAGTAAACCTCTTCCATCGTGAAGGTCTTTGCAGAGTCGCCAGACAAAGTTACAGTATACTTGATACCAGGACCGTCTGCTGCGGGGATAGTTCCGCTATAAGTCATGCCTGTTGCAGCATTTGTTGTGTCAACAGCCATAACCGAGTCCTTAGGATTTTCTGCCTTAGCGTTCTTGCCCGTTTGGTTACAAGAAGCGATAACTGCGCAAGCAGCTACCATCATAAATAACTTTTTCATGTTTCTCTTTTTATGTTTTAATTAAATCGGATGCAAACTTAGAACAAAAAACGCATAAAACAATGATTTGTATTCATAAAAGAGTTTAAAATGATGGATAAAAGTTGTTTTATGAGTAACTTTGTGCTTAACAACATAAACCAAATCATAAAGACAACACAATGAGCAAAGTAATCATAACCAACGTTACCGACCCAGTTTGCCCTTGGTGCTGGGGCGAAGAACCCTTTTTCAGAAAGTTAGAGACCCATTTCCCAAACCTTATAACTTGGCGAAACGTTATGGGCGGCCTTGTTGAGGATATGAATAAGAACAAACCGGCCGACATGGACGTCCGCTCCTATTATAATAAGGAAAACAAAGACTTCATAGCCCATTGCCTGGAAACGGCCGATAAACACCACATGCCCATCAAAGCGGAAGGATTCAACCTCTTTTCTGAAACAGAAAACTCATCTTTCCCCCTTTGCATCGCCTTTAAAGCGGCGCAAATGGCCGACACGAAAAAGGCCGATCTCTTTCTGTATAACTTGCGCGCGGCAGTTATGGCCGAGGCCAGACAAGCTATATCCGAAGCCGAACTTATTGCCATTGCCGACGAAAGTGGCATCGACATCTCCGCTTTTCTCGACCCATTGAACGATGGTTCGGCCGAAAAAGCTTTTTGGCAAGACGTTGAAGAGGCCAAAGCCCTCAAAGTTGAGGTGTTTCCCACCTTTGTTTTCGAGTACGAAGGCAAAAAGATGGCTCTTAAAAGTTTCCGCGATTACAACACGATGGCTGCCATGATAAAGGCTGTTAGCGGTGGAAAGCTATTGCCACAAGACGTTAGTTTCTCGCCAGAGACTTTGTTCGAGCTAATGGAAACGCATCCCCGACTAGCTGCCGAAGAGGTGAAAGAGGCTTTCGACTTTTCCGACTTGCAAACTATGGAGGACGCTATTGCTCCACTTTTGACCACGGGTGACCTGATAAAACAACCTGCCGACAACAGCTATTTCGTAAGAAAGCCTGCCAAAGGCATGGCATGCGACCTAACAACAGGTATCTGTAAATAATATCATTCGGCGAGGAACGTATCCTTGTTTGCAGGAGATAAGAAAACAGGGGGGTGTTATTGCATGGGCAATACATCCCCTCTTTCTTGCAGCGAACAAGCTCTCACCCCACTCCACCCCTACAACGAGGAGTAGAAACGGCAAACCACATCTCCTCTATTAACTGCTTAGATAAAACTCCTAACCTCCCCAAACTCACAAACACCATCAACCCACAAACTAACCAACTCCATTAACTCACAAACTCACGAACTCAATAACTTAGCAACTCAAAAACTTAAAATACTATCTTTTATTTTCAATACCACTCTTATTTTCGTTCTGTTCTAGCGAAAATATAGGTCATAAAGTAGGTAAATCACCCCTTTTTCTAACCATTCACACCATCCGTTTTGTCCATTTTTAAGAACGTAACCTGTATTTTGTACCATTTAGCCTTTCTAGTTTGGTTGACGGCCCGTAATTCTTCAAGGCCAATTACCCGCTTTTAGCCCCTAAAATCTCACT
>NZ_KV815089.1:20353-39932 GCF_001814145.1 Prevotella sp. HMSC073D09
CCCGCTTTTAGCCCCTAAAATCTCACTTTTTAACGAAAACTTCGTCCTTTCGGGACATATCTCAATATCTAAAAAATGGTTTGTTTATACCATTGCGGCGTATATTTATGCTTTTTGCCTTACATTTTGTACTGCGTTTAGCACCTTTTTACCTTGCATTTTGCACCAAAACGCACTGCATTTTGCACCAAAACGCATTGCGTTTTGCACCATATTGCACTACATTTAGCACCAAATAGCCCCAAAATGGGTGCAAATGGCGGTTCTTTATAATAAATATTCATCTTGCCAGCATTTACAACTACCCCCCTTTTGCACCTAAACCAACCTTCGCGAGAATCGATTTTTTGCGGCAAGATAGGCGGTTGGTGGACAGAAAGGGTACTCATAATGTTAAATTTAATACCGAATAGTTTACAAATATTCGAGGATCGAGTTGCCTTTTAAACAAGACAAAGTTGGAATGGACATCGTTCCCACCAACTAACACCGTAGCAGTTGTTAAACAGTAAGCGGCAAAGGGAGTGGTCTAGGCTATTGCAGGAATGACTCCTACCAAAAGACCTGTGAAAAGGAAAGGGCTAATCTCAAAACCATGTTGGCCTAGGCGCCCCATCACTTACAGAACGGCGGTTATGGTGGGCTACAACAACAAGCATAAACCTCATGAAGATTGGGGTTAAGCGTTAAATAAAGCTAACAATCAGGGTGTTTAGAAACAAGGTTCGTTCTTTTGTCGTATTTTTGCAAGGTGAATAGTTGTGCGCCGTAAACAAGGGTGCACATACTTGGTTGCCGGTAGGCACAATCAATGGTTTAGCACATGAACAAAAACAAACACATCAGACGTTTTCTTGCATGGATGTTCATTGTAACATTCATGTCGGTGTTTGTTATCAAAGACTTTCATGCACACGAAGACCATTCTTCGAAGGTGCATCTCGCATGCGACGGCACGACAAAAGCCCTAAAATCATCGTGTTTCATCTGCGACTTTGTCATGCACAACGCTGGCGCGCCCATACTACAGGTCTATCAGCCAGCAGTGTTTGCCACCATCCTCACACCTTACATTTTCACCCAACAAGTTGTTTACCGCCATGTTGAAGCGGTAAATAGCCACTCGCCGCCTACACGCGCTTAACTTTTCCAGCCATTACACCCCCATTGCATCCATATCAGTGGGACAAATGCGCCTTTTCGGATAGGTATAATGGGCTGCATTTACATTTTAATCACAGGCGGCCGAACAAGGTTCGGCCGACTCCTCCAATCAGTAATTGTACACTGTTTGCTTGACGTGCCAAAACGATAAATCGCTATGCACGCAAGCTAACACACATTGACGTATGGTTAAAAGAACTTTTCTTTGCGTCGCACTCGTTGCGAACATTGCGCTATGGGCTACAGCAAAGGTGCAAAGCACCGCACAACCCAACTTGTTAAGCCAACAAACCGACACGACAACAAACATGAACAAAAAGAGCAACAAGTCGGTTTTTGGCAAGGAACACAACATCAAGGAGGTTGTTGTAACAGGCGTGCGCCAACAAGCCAGCATCAACAGCGTAAGCGACAGGATAGGCGAAAACCTTATCGATCGCTCTATGGGCAAATCGCTTGCTTCCATTCTCGAACATGTTAGTGGAGTAAGCTCCATTCAGACAGGGACAACGGTGGCCAAGCCCGTTATCAACGGCATGTATGGCAACCGAATACTCATCGTTAACAATGGGGCGCGGCAGACTGGACAGCAATGGGGAGCCGACCATGCACCAGAAATTGACCAAAACAGCAGCGGTTCTATCGAGGTTATCAAAGGGGCAGAGTCTGTAAGGTATGGCTCTGAGGCTTTGGGCGGAATAATCGTGATGAACCAAAAGGCACTACCTTATGGGCTAAGTGGCGTTTCAGGCCACTTACGAACGCTCTATGGCAGCAATGGCAAACGCTATTCTGTTGTGGCACAAGCAGAAGGGACGATGCCTTTCAACAATAGTTTGGCTTGGCGACTGCAAGGGACCTACGCCAATTCGGGCGACCAAAGCGCAGCCAAATACCTGCTTAACAACACCGGTTATCGCGAACACGACTTCTCCGCATCATTGGGCTGTAAGTACAACAACCTTAAATTGGAAGGCTATTACAGCATGTACAACTTAAAGTTAGGTGTTATGCTAAGCGCACAAATGGGTAGCGAAGACTTGTTAAAGCAGCGTATAGAACTGGGGCAACCTGTGGAAGTATCGCCATACACCAGGCATATCGACTACCCTTTCCAGCATGTCGTTCACCATACGGCCATTGGTAAGGCCTTTTTCGATGCGGGCAAGTACGGCAACTTTCAATGGCAGACTGCCTTTCAGTACGATGACCGCAAAGAAAACCGCATCCGAAGGATGAACCTTTCGGATATTCCCGCCGTTAGCCTGTTCCTTACATCATTTCAAAACCAACTGAAATGGAATTTGGCCTACAACAGATGGAACACCGAGGCCGGCGCATCTTACTTGCACGTTCGTAACCGCAACCAAGCGGGAACGGGCGTTGTGCCCCTTATCCCGAACTATACCGAGTACGACTTAGGCATTTATGCCATACAGAAGTATCGCCACGAGAATTGGACAGCAGAGGCAGGCATACGCTTTGACAACCAAGAAACGCGTGCGTCGGGCTACGACTATACGGGTAAGCTCTATGGCGGGCACCACATTTTCAGTAACTTCTCGTACAATCTTGGTACGAGCTATCGTTTGAACGAGCAGTTGAAACTAACCTCTAACTTAGGTTTGGCGTGGCGTGCACCACACGTGCACGAGCTTTACAGCAACGGAAACGAGCTGGGTTCGGGCATGTTCGTCATGGGCGACTCAACCATGCACTCGGAACAGAGCACAAAATGGGTTACATCGCTATCCTACCGCTCTGCCTTTGCAGAGGTTAGGGTAGATGCCTACCTGCAATGGATAAACGGTTACATCTACGACGAACCAGAAAGAGGCAAGTATGTCACGGTGATTTCAGGTTCATATCCGCTTTTCCAATACAAGCAAACCGATGCCTTCCTCCGAGGGGTAGACTTCGATGTGCGGCTAAAACCCATGCAACACTTGGAATACCACCTGCTTTCAGGCCTTATCTGGGCCAACGAAAAGCGCACAGGCAACTATCTGCCCTATATCCCATCGGCGCGTTTCGACCACGACTTGACCTGGGAAGGCATTCGCGTGGGTAAGGGCAACGCATGGTTACAATTAAAGCACAGGCTGGTTTTAAAGCAGACGCGCTTTAACCCCGCGAGCGACCTCATCGACTTTACACCTCCCACATACAACCTCTTCGGGTTTGAGGCAGGCATAGAATGGCCGCTTAGCGATCGAAATAAATTGCGTGTGCTGTTGGCTGCCGACAACCTCTTTAACAAAGAATATAAGGAATACACCAACCGCTCGCGTTATTACGCCCACGATATGGGGCGCGACATACGGCTCTCCATCGGCTGGTTCTTCTAAAAAAAACAACAAACATTGACAATTAAACAACAAAACTAATAAGGTTATGAAAAAGAATTTTTTCAAATCAATGCTGGCACTATCTTGTGCTGCATTATTCGCACTAGCATTCACCGCTTGCGACAATAAAGTGGACACACCGGTTGACGAAACCAAAAACAAGTTACACGAAGACCCCGTGAAGGTAACTGTGCAGCTGGTTCAAGGCCACATGCACGCCAATTGGCTTTACGTTGACACGGAGGGAGGATTCCACCAAGACTCTGAATCGAAAGCAAAATACCTGAAACGCATCCAAGAAATAACCTACGAGGTAAAGCCTGGCAAAGGTTGGACGCTAGCAGAAGGCAGTGCCGACAAGTTCTATGTGGTGAAAGCCCACGATTATAGTACAGAAAAAGGGTTCGAAAATCCCGCCCCTGTTTATCTCTTGTTCATCAAATACTATAACGCCAAAGGCGAATACATAAACGGACAATTTGTGAAAAATGGTCAGGACGCCATTCACCAACACTTCTTTACGGTTGAAAACGTGAAAGAACTGATGAGCGGAAAGGACGTATCCAATAAGCCCAACACCCCAGATTACATCGCTTACAAATACACAGACACCACACCCTGGGACAAAACGGTGAAATACGACGGTGCCAAACTGACTGGCACCACCAATCCCATCGGGCTTAAAGGGGTGATGAAATTTTTGAAAGACGATGTAACGATGGACCTCCGTATTAGGCTATATCATGGATTTCAAGGAAAGAAGGACCCTCGCACGGGTAAATTCAGTCCCTATTATCGTTTCTCGCCCATGCAGTTGCAACAGGGAACCTGGGACATAAACTTCACCGTTCCTGTGGTGGTGTATGCAGATAGGGAAGATTACATCGGAGAAGATACCTTTAAGGAGGACATGGACATTGACAATTTTCCAGAAAATGGTTTTAAAGAAGATGTAAGCAACAAACTGATTCACCGCATTATGAAAGCCCTTAACCTTTCATGGACAGAGGCTCTTCGCGATTATCACAAGTCCATCTTCACAACAGCACCACACGACTTAGGCAAAGGCATTTGGTTGTAAGGCTTTTACAAGGGGCCATACAGAACTGCCCATTATAATGAACAACGTGCGTTTCGATACAAGCGAAACGCACGTTGTTCGTTTATTGTTCTCCGCTACATCAGAACATGCAATCGGGAGAAACGTATTCTATATCTTTTTCTGCGTCTGCCTCAACGTCAGCATGTCCTTAGGTACGCTCGCTTGTATCTCTTCAACAAGCAGGCTGCGCAGTGTTTTGCGAATAAAGTTCTTGCCGGTTATCATCACAATCTCGCGTGTTGGCACAGGGATGGCAAAGGGGCGCACAAGGCATTTGTGGGTTTCGTCTAGCTGGTGCACGGCCAATTCGGGTATGAAGGTAATGCCCTTGCCGCTTTCAACAATACGCATGAACGTTTCGATGCTGCCTAAGGTATAGGCTTTCTTGGCAGCCGATGCTGCTTTAAGGTGGCAAAACTTCACCAATTGGTCGCGAAAGCAATGCCCTTCATCAAGCAACCACAGATATTCGCCCGTTAGGTCGGCTGTTTTTATGCTCTCTTTGCTGAACAACGGGTCGCCATCGGCCACGTATGCAAAGAACTGTTCGTAGAACAACGGCAGGCTATCAAACTCGTCCAATCCCTCTAATTGTGCCAATATGCCCGCATCTACATCGCCCCGAACCAAGGCCCGTTTCAAGTCTTCGGTCTTCATCTCCACGATGCGCACATCCATATCGGGATATTTGTTCATCAGTTGAGGGAAGAAACGTGGTATAAGATAGGGCGCGATGGTGGGTAAGATGCCGATGGTGAACGTTCCGAGCAAGGAATGTTTCTCCTCTTCCACCGTCTCTTTGAGCTTTCGCGCACGCAGCAACACTTTCCATGCCTGTTCCACAACCAATCGCCCTGTGGGTGTTGGGGCGATGGGCTGACTCTTTCTGTCGAATATTTTCAGTCCTAACTCGTCTTCTAACTTCTGCACCATCGAGCTTAATGTTGGCTGCGTAACGCCACAATATTCGGCAGCCTTGGCAAAATGGCGGAACCTAAACACCGCCATCACATATTCTAGTTGTTGTAAAGTCATTCTATCTATATTGTTTTGCGTGATACAAAGTTACAACATTAAAGCAACAACACCAAAGTTTCTTGATAATTAAGATTTGCAGATGGGCAATGGCGCAAACAAGTAAGTGCCAACCGTATTACATCTGGCAGTAGACAGAATGCAAACGCGAGCCTAGGCCAGGGCCTAAGCTCGCGTAACTAATAATTTACCTAGCAAGTGGGCACTTAAAAGAATTTGTTGTACCAACAACACTTGGTAAAAAGTATGTAGGAAGAATGTAGGCTATCTTATTGCCCTTTTACTTGCCTTCTGTTTTTGGGGCAACCTTCTTGGCAGTGGCACGCTTTGCTTTTGGTTTCACCTCTCCCTTATCCAGCATGGCGCGGAGCTTATCGTCTTCGGCCTCAATCTTGGCAATTTTGGTTTGCAAACGAACAATCTCCTTTTCTTTCATTTCTATTTCATCGCCTTGGTTCTTAATGGTTGTGAGTAAGCCATTCAGTTCTTCGTTGCCGATGTCTTCGGGATAAAGGCTGTTTACCCTGTTGATGAAGTCGCCAAGGATATTCATATAATTGGTGAAAGCGTCGAACGGACTGCTGTAAATGCCGCGGTCGATAGCCACTCCCGTATTCTTGGTGGTCATAAAGCGGAAGTTGTTAGAGGCTTGCAGATAGTCCCAATCTTGGTTGATGCGCGAGTCGTTGGCAATTCTCACCCTATCGGCCACGCTATATAGCTTGTTGAAAGCCTCGCGTTGCATGGGATTACCCAGCCAACTGCTCACATCGCGTTCTTCGTCAATCCACGACAGGGCATACGGAACGTCTAAAGCGGCCACGCTTTTCATCTTTGCACATATCTCGGAGGGTGTTGAGAAGTTTATTCCTGCTTGTTTGGCACAAACGGGTATGGCTTTCAGGAACTCTAAGATGTTGCTTGATAAAGGCTGCGCAATACCCAAAGCCGAAAGTTCCATAAAGATGTTGATAACTTGCTCCTCTTCGGGCAAAGCTGCTATCTTGCCAACATACCTGTCTGCGAAGAGTGGATACTCGTCCCACTCGCTGTTGTTAAAGCGCAACGACACGTCATCGCTTAAACGGATGTCGCGCAAAAGCAGTTTCAGATTGGGTGCCATGTTGCAATGGTAGAGATAATGGGGCGACTTCCAACCCAATACGTGCTTGGCTCCCTCGGTTAACATGCCCTTAAAGCCCATGTGCGAAGCCTTCAACCCAATGTCGTCGTTATAGATGAGCGAAGAGTTTCGCAACACCTTGGGTTCTTGTCCGAAGTATTCCTTTATCTTTTGGCATTGTTTCTTTACTTCGGCCTCAAAACTGTCTTCGTTGATAAGCGATGCCAAACCATGGGAATAAGGTTCGGCCAAGAATTCTACACAGCCTGTATCGTTTAGTTCTTGCAGCTTGTCCAACACTTGCGGTGCGTGCATTTCCAATTGTTCGATGCCCACACCTGAAAGCGAGAAGGCAACCTTGAAGTACTTGCCGTTGGCCTTAATCATGTCGAGTAGTGCATTTAGCGCAGGCATATAAGAGCGTTCGGCAATGTCGGTTATGGTTCGTTCGTTCTCGAAGTCGTCGTAATAGTAGTGGTCGGTACCGATATCGAAAAACCTGTACCGCTTGAGATGGATAATTTGGTGTATCTCAAAATATAAACATATCGTTTTCATCGTTTTATTGTTTTAAAGGCTGCATTAGTTCTTGTTAATTGTTCTCTCGTAAAGCGTGCGTATCCAAAGACCAACTTTCTCCCAAGTAATTTGGTCTACCTCGTTTTTTCCCTCTTCTTGGAGGTAATGGAACAGGCTATCGTTGTGGCAAATGGAGTAAATGGCGTCGGCCATGGCGTGTATGTCCCAATAGTCTACCTTGATGCAATTGGTCAATATCTCCGCGCAACCGCTTTGTTTGGAAATGATTGAGGGCGTTCCGCATTGCATGGCCTCGAGAGGCGAGATGCCAAAAGGTTCGCTTACAGACGGCATTACATATACATCAGAGGCTTTGAGGCACTCGTAAACCTGCTTGCCGCGCATAAATCCAGGGAAATGGAACCGGTCGGCAATGCCGCGGTTGGCAGCCAGATAAATCATTTGGTCCATCATGTCGCCCGAGCCAGCCATACAGAAACGCACGTTTCGGGTGCGGTGCAACACCATAGTGGCCGCCTCAACAAAGTATTCGGGTCCCTTTTGCATGGTGATGCGTCCAAGGAAGGTTACAACCTTTTCCTTATTATCGTGATTGGGGCGTGGAATGTCTTGCAGTTCTTGCGCCAAGGGATATACGGCGTTGTGCACGGTAAAACACTTACGCGGGTCTTGATGGTACTGGTTGATAACCGTTTGGCGAGTAAGTTCAGACACGCACATTATGCAGTCGGCGTTGTCCATACCATCTTTCTCGATTGAATAAACCGTTGGGTTTACCTTTCCGCGCGAACGATCGAAGTCGGTAGCATGTACATGGATGCAAAGCGGCTTGCCCGACACCTGCTTGGCATGAATTCCCGCGGGATAAGTGAGCCAGTCGTGTGCGTGAATGATATCGAACGACTGCTGCCTAGCCACTACGCCTGCAACGATTGAGTAGTTGTTAATCTCTTCGTGCAGGTTGTCGGGGTAGCGTCCGGAAAACTCCACGCAACCCAGGTCGTTCAAGTTCATGTAGTTGAAGTCGGCATATATGTGGTCTCTCAATTCATAATAATATTCGGGAGACATTACGTTGCCTAACCTTTCTTTAAGATAGTCGTAGTTTACGTCGCGCCATGCCACGGGAACGCAGTTCATGGCCACGATGTTGGCGGCGTTCTTGTCTTCGTCGCCCCAAGGTTTGGGCAGGCAGAAAGTTATTTCCATGTCGCCTTGGGCATGCAACCCTTCGGTGATGCCAAAGCTTGCCGTACCAAGACCGCCTAAGATGTGAGGAGGATACTCCCAACCAAACATTAGTACTTTCATTATTCAGTTCCTCCGTTGTTATTGATATGAGTATTTTTCAAGTAGTTCTAAAGTTCTCAGTATTTCGCCTACGTTCATGGCGAACGATATTGCGCCACGACCATGGAAAGGAGGGTTGCCATCGAATAGTTCGGGAATGGTTCCGAGACAATGGTAGAACATCTCATCTTCGTAGCCAACCATCTGTCTTTCGATAAAGCTTAGGCGCGTACGCTTATAGAGTTTGAGGCACGCTTCCATGTAAAATCCGCCCAACCAAGGCCATGCGGTTCCCTGATGGTAGGCATAATCGCGTTGCAGCTGCGACCCTACGTACATGGGATTGTATCCTCCACTCTTGGGCGACAAGGTTCTAAGTCCCTTGGGGGTGAGCAACTCCCGCGTGCAGACATCAAGAACGCTCTTCTTTTGGTTCAACTCTAATGGCGAATAGTCTAACGCAACGGCGAAAATCATGTTCGGACGCACGCTCCAGTCTACCATATTGCCGTCAACATAGTCGTAAAGGTAGCCGTATTCGTTCAAGAACGTGTCCACAAAGGCTTTCTTACACCGTTCGGCCATCTCTTCCAAGTTCTCTGTTTCGTGGGGTTCGCCCATGTCGGTGGCGATGGTTGCAGCGAATTTCAGTGCATTATACCACAGGGCATTGAACTCTACGATGTATCCGGAGCGAGGAACTGCGGGCTTGCCATTGATGGTTGAGTTCATCCAAGTTACGGCTTTGTCTTTTCCGTTGGTCCTAATAAGTCCGTTGTCGTCGAGTGTAAGGTTTGGATGCTTGTTACTCCTTATATATATAATGATGTCTTTAACCAGCTGTCCATACTTTTCAATGCAACGTTCCTTGCCAGTTTCTCGTCCATATTGCTGTATGGCCCAAATCGCCCACAACAAAACGTCGGGCTGTTCTATCTCTGCAATCTTGACAGTTAGGGGCTTGTCGTCCATAAACTCGCGCAAACCTCTTTCCGCAGTGCGCATAACCGCCTCGAAATAACTTTCTTCTTCAATGGCTAATGTTAAACCAGGCAAAGCGACGAAGGTGTCGCGTGCCCTGCACTTGAACCAAGGATATCCGGCTAGGATGTACTCGTCACCATCTCCCTCACTGATATGGAACTGGTGAGCAGCATTTATCAAACAGTGGAGAAAGTTGTCGCGAGGGCTTCTCTCATTCACCTCATCTTCAAACAATTGGCAGAGGCCTTTTGTTGAAAACTCTTTGATGGAGGCAGAGAACACGATGCTTTCGCCCTTTTTGATGTTCATTTCGAAGTAACCAGGCACATAGAGATCCTCGTTGGCATCGTAACCGCGTTCTTGTTCCTTAGGATATTCCAATCCACGATACCAATTTGGTTCGAACACAAACGTATTCTTCTTACTGAACTGCATGAACAAATCAGGATAACCTGCATACATGCAAGTCTTTATGCCGTTCTCCACTTCGTGGTACTCGCGTGACGCCACGGTGTTTTCGTGCGTGTACTCTCGCACGCTCCTAAATGCGAGGAAAGGTTTGAAACGCAGAGTGGTGGCCGAGTGCGCATCTTCTAAGGTGTATCGAATAAGTATCCGGTCCTCGAAGTGCTGGAAAACCATCTCCTTTCTCAGCAGCACTCCCCCAACCCTATACAAGGTTGTGGGCACCTTATCGCAGTTGAACTCGCGGATGTATTTGTGTCCGTTAGGACTGTACGTGTTTCCGCGGTACTTATGCACCCCAAGATTGAACACCGCGCCGTGTTGAACCACAGAGACATCGAGTGCAGAGAGCAGCACATGATTGTCGTCGTCGATTTCTGGAATTGGCAGAACGAGTAGGCCATGATACTTCCTCGTATTGCAATCCAGTATAGACGAACAAGCATACGCTCCCGACCTGTTAGTCCGCAGCAACTCTTTAGGTAACGTTTCCTCAAGATTGGTCATGAGGGATTTTTCAAATCGTATATAACCCATATAGCTATACTTTAAGGTTTAATTGTTAGTCATCAAGTTCAGAAGATTGGTTAGGATGTCAACTCTTCATCCGTCAAAAGTACAAAAATATCGGCTTTAACACAAATAAAAGCTGATGAAATTGCAAAAATAACCTTTTTTCTACTTCATTCAGATAAAAAAGAGAACAACAAACCCGCTCCTTAGAAGAAAAATGTGTAATTTTGTATGCAATTCTGTTAATCACTACAAGACTGAGTAAAGCCAGGAAAATTATGACAGCTAAAATTCTAGTATCAAGGGAGGAAGTGATAACCATCATTTCCGAACACTGGGCTCCCCTTTCGAAAGCCCAACAAGAACTGTTGGCCGACAATGTGCGGATTGTTACATTTACAAAGAACGACATCATATATAGAGGAGGTGAATCTCCACACGAAGTGATGTGCCTTGTGTCGGGTAAGGTTAAGGTATATAAGGATGGCGTTAATGGTAGAAGTCAAATTATCCGCGCTATTAAGGCTGTGGAATTTTTCGGTTATCGGGCTTTCTTCGCAGGCGAAGAATATAAAACTTCGGCTATGGCCATCGACACGTGCGTCGTTGCTTTCATACCTATCAAATTGGTGGTGAAGTTCATTCACGAAAATACGGCCGTCTCGTCTTTCTTCATTCGGCATTTGGCAAGATTGCTAGGCTCGTCTGATGAGCGAACGGTAAATCTTACACAAAAGCACATACGAGGACGACTAGCCGAGACGCTGTTGTTCTTAAAAGACAGCTATGGAGTGGAAGAAGACGGCTACACACTAAACATATATCTCAGCAGAGAAGATATCGCGAGCATGTCGAACATGACAACAAGCAATGCCATACGCACATTGTCCTCGTTTGCTGCCGAAAACATGGTTGCAATAGATGGCCGTAAGATACGCATCATGCAAGACGAAGAGTTGCGCAAAGTTAGCAAACTGGGTTAATCGGGTATCAAAAAGTTTATCACTTCTTGCTCTACCAAAATCTTAAACTCGCCAACGGGCGTGTTCATCGGCCTTCCATCAATGCCAACCAAGGCGTGATTGGCATCCATGAATTCTACCATACGTGTGCGGTAAGGGTGCACGCTACGATGATTTAAGAATTTACCACGCAAAAACAAGTAAATACCTTCAAACAATTTCATCATCTTAGGATGATACACCACCGACACATCCAATAATCCGTTGTAGGGAACTGCATTGGGCGTTTGACCGTACCCCAAAGCATTTCCAACGCAGATGGTCATTATCTTGCGGTTCAGCACTTCTTCATTAATTTTCAAACGCATCTTATATTCTAGCCGTTGGAAGGCCAGAAGTACGAAAGAGAAAAGGAAAGACAAGGTACGCGACCCAAAAAGGCGTCGTGTTTGCATGCGCAAGTTCATGATGGTGGCAATCAGCCCAACGTTTACGCAATTCAGAAAGTACCGCCGGCAGTTCTTTCCCTCCTTATTAATATAGCGAATGAGACCCAAATCTATCTTCCTTACGCGTCTTTTCTTCAACCATTTCACGATAGAGTCCACATCGCCGTCCTTCATTCCCCAGAAATGAGCAAAGTCGTTCATCAGTCCGTTGGGTATAACGCCCAACGCTATGCCGTCTCTCGTATCTTTGTCTACGCGCATCAGGCAGTTAACAGCATCGTTAAGGGCCGAGTCGCCCCCAACAACAACAATGGTTTGATAACCATTTTCGATGAACATGGTTACCAATCGCTCAACGCTATTGGCGTTTTCGCTCTGCACATAGTCAAAGTCGATGCCGTTGTCCATTAAACTACGTTCAACCTTACTCCAACGAACTCCTCTACTGTACATCCCTTTCTTGGGACAGTACAATATTGCCCATTTCTTGTTTGCTGCCATACTATTATCTTCTCTTTCCGTAAATAGTTTTGTCTTCTTGTTCCATCCACCTTTCAATTTGCACTAGCTTGTCGGCCATTGGCATGCTAGCGTTTAACCAGTGGATGTTAAACCCACGCCGTTCCATGCCTCTAAACCACGTCATCTGCCGTTTGGCAAACTGGTGAATGGCTATCTCCAACTGCTTGAACATATCATCATACGACATTTCTCCAACCACATAAGCTGTAACGTACTTGTATTCCAGCCCATAGTACATCAGGTCTTCTTTCGCAATGCCGTTCTTTTCAAGCAGTCCGCGCACCTCTTCTACCATCCCTTCTTCCAATCTGGCTTTCAGTCGAGCAGTTATTCGCTCTCTGCGTACGTCTCTGTCAACGTCTAATCCCACGATGAGCGAACTCACGGCTGGCAGCCTTCGTGTATCAACGGGACGGCGTAAGTTGTGAAATTCAATTTCTATTGCCCTTATGGCACGACTTATCGTATCAACATCCGTTTCGTTGTGCATTACCGAACCGTTCCTTGCCTTCAACCATATCAACAGCTCTTTTAACTCGGTTAACGTTCGTGCGGATAGTTTTTTGCGCAAGTTGTCGTCTTGTGGAACAGGCGACAAGGCGTAACCTTTCAGCACCGCCTCCATATAAAGACCCGTTCCGCCGCACAATATGGGCAGCACTCCCCTATGGGTAAGGTCTTCGTATGCGGCGTTGAAGTCTTCTTGAAACCTAAACAGGTTATACTTCTGCCCAGCATCCTCTATATCTATAAGGTGGTAAGGAATTAGTTTACCGTCCACATTATATTCAGACAGGTCTTTACCTGTACCAATATCCATGCCCCGATACACCTGTCTACTATCCGCGCTGATAATCTCGCCACCCGTTTTGGCGGCAAGATTAACAGCCAAGGCAGTTTTGCCACAGGCAGTTGGACCCAATATCGTTATCATCTTCACAAAGGCAAAGGTAATAAAAAAAGCCGTCCTAACTTATAGGACGGCTCGTTTTTGTTCAGTTTAACGCTAAAATAATTAGCCGTTAACCTTTGCCATGTGCTTAATCAGCTCAACAACCTTGTGCGAGTAGCCAATTTCGTTGTCGTACCAAGAAACCACCTTTACGAAGGTATCGGTAAGAGCGATACCTGCTTTGGCGTCGAAGATAGAGGTGCGAGGGTCGCCCAAGAAGTCAGAAGATACAACAGCGTCCTCGGTGTAACCCAGAACACCTTTGAGTTCGCCTTCAGAAGCCTCCTTCATGGCAGCGCAAATCTCCTCGTACTTGGCGGGCTTAGCCAAATTAACCGTAAGGTCAACAACCGAAACGTCGAGCGTAGGAACACGCATGGACATACCAGTGAGCTTGCCATTCAATTCGGGGATAACCTTACCTACGGCCTTAGCAGCACCAGTAGAAGAAGGAATGATGTTACCCGAAGCTGCACGGCCACCACGCCAGTCTTTCATAGAAGGACCGTCAACAGTCTTTTGTGTAGCGGTGGTTGAGTGAACCGTCGTCATCAAACCATCGGTGATACCCCATTTGTCGTTCAACACCTTAGCGATAGGAGCCAAGCAGTTGGTGGTGCAAGAAGCGTTAGAAACGAATTGCGTACCCTTTACGTAGGTCTTGTCGTTTACGCCAGTTACGAACATGGGCGTATCGTCCTTAGAAGGAGCCGACATAACAACATACTTAGCGCCTGCATCGATGTGTCCTTGCGACTTTTCCTTAGAAAGGAACAAGCCGGTAGATTCAACAACATATTCTGCACCAACCTCGCCCCACTTCAAGTCGGCGGGATTGCGCTCAGCGGTTACACGGATAACGTTGCCGTTTACGATGAGTTGCGACTTCTCAACGTCTGCCTCGATAGTGCCATTGAAGATACCGTGCATCGTGTCATACTTCAGCATGTATGCCAAGTAGTCTACAGGGCAAAGGTCGTTGATAGCAACAACTTGCACTTCTTTAGCGTTAGCCTCTTCGAGAGAAGCGCGGAAAACGAAACGACCGATACGGCCAAATCCGTTAATACCAATTTTAATCATCTTTGTTCTTATTTTTAATGGGTTAAAAATATGCGTGTGGGGGCATTTAGCAAGTTGACATTACAAAATGGTTTAACAAATCAAAATGTTAGCCTAAACAATGCTTTTTTTCCTCAATTGCACCGCAAAGTTACGAATTTATTTCTATATTTGCATTGGATTTCACAAATAATTATTATCAACAACAAAAAAAACAATGAGTAAATTTTTAAACGAGTTTAAAGACTTTGCCATGCGGGGTAACGTGTTGGATTTGGCAGTCGGCGTTATCATAGGTGGAGCTTTCGGCAAAATCGTCTCTTCTGTCGTAGACGACTTGCTGATGCCCGTTATCGGAATGTTAATCGGAGGGTTGGATTTCAAGGGATTGTCTATCACCATTGGTGAAGCTAAAATCATGTATGGCAATTTCATCCAGAATGTTATCGACTTCACGATTATAGCTTTCTGCATATTCTTGCTCATCAAGGGCATCAATTCTCTCTCGCGAAAGAAGGAAGAACCTGCCGCTCCCGAGGCTCCAGCAGAACCCAGCAACGAAGAAAAACTGCTTTCAGAAATTCGCGATTTGCTGAAATCAAAGCAATAATCACAGTTTCAACAAACCCACAAAAGCACCTGTCGAACATTCGTCGGGTGCTTTTTTATTGATGCAATGCGCCTAACACGGCACAACAATGCTAGGCGAAACATGAAAGCCTGTAACATGCCACACCGCGATTTAAAGCAGTATTTTCTCCCTTTGGTTTTGCCAATTCGATAATGTGAAGTAAATTTGCAGTATGATTTATCCGAATAACTTTGAGCAGAAAATTGGTTTCAACGAGGTTAGAACCTTGTTAAAAGGAAAGTGTCTGTCTACACTTGGCACCACCAAGGTAGACGATATGACCATGAGCCACAATGCCGACGAGATACAGACATGGCTTACACGAACGCGCGAGTTCAGGCTTTTGCAAACCCAAGCAGACGATTTCCCCCTTCAATACTTCTTCGACCTGCGCCCCACCCTTTCGCGCCTGCGCATCGAAGGGACACATCTCGATGAGCAAGAACTCTTCGACCTGCTACGTTCGCTCGACACCATCCACCAAGTAGTGCGGTTTCTCAACCGTACCACCGAGGGCCAAGTGGCTATCGAGGGTCAAAACGCGCGCTTTCCCTATCCTTCACTCCAACTGCTAACCGTAGAAGTGGCCACCTTTCCCGACATTGTGCGCCGCATTACGCAGATTGTAGACAAGTTTGGAAAGATAAAAGACAGTGCATCGCCCGAACTGGCGCGCATCAGGCGCGAGCTGGCGCAAACCGAAGGAAGTGTTTCGCGTATCCTCAACGCTATCCTCCGCAATGCTCAACAAGAGGGATTGGTAGAGAAAGACGTTACGCCTGCCATACGCGAGGGGCGACTTGTGATACCCGTTTTGCCTGGAATGAAACGCAAAATCGGCGGTATCGTCCACGATGAGTCGGCCTCTGGGCGTACGGTTTACATCGAACCGACCGAAGTTGTGGAGGCAAACAACAAGATAAGAGAATTGGAGGCAGACGAAAAAAAGGAGATTGTACGCATATTAAAAGAGGTGTCTAACGACATTAGGCCACACATCGCCCCCATGACGGCCTCCTATCAGCTATTGGCGCACATCGACTTTATCCGTGCCAAGGCAGAGTTGGCCCGAACCTTCAAGGCCATCGAACCGCAGATAAGCAACAAACCGCTCATCGATTGGGGGCAAGCCGTACATCCGCTATTAAGGCTTTCGTTAGAGAAACAGGGCAAAAGGGTTGTACCTCTTGATGTTACACTCACTCCACAAAAGCGCATACTCATCATTTCTGGCCCAAATGCGGGCGGCAAGTCCGTGTGCCTTAAAACCGTAGGTCTGCTCCAATACATGGTTCAATGTGGCTTATCCGTACCCCTGGGCGACACTTCGCGGGTGGGCGTGTTCCAAAACGTGATGATGGACATTGGCGACGAGCAAAGTATTGAAAACGATCTCAGCACCTATTCGTCGCATCTGCTCAACATGAAAATGATGATGAGGCATGCCAACGATAAGACCCTCATCCTCATCGACGAATTCGGAACGGGTACCGAACCGCTCATCGGTGGTGCCATAGCCGAGTCTGTGCTTACCCAGTTTTGTAACAAGGGTGCGTTTGGCGTCATTACCACCCACTATCAAAACCTAAAACATTTTGCAGATACGCACGATGGCGTGGCCAATGGAGCCATGCTCTATGATAGAAAGGAGATGCAGGCCCTCTTTATGCTGTCTATCGGACAGCCAGGAAGTTCGTTTGCCATTGAGATTGCACGCAAAATAGGATTGCCCGAAGAGGTAATACAAGATGCATCGCGCATTGTGGGCGAAGATTATATACAGAGCGACAAGTACTTGCAAGACATTGTGCGCGACAAACGCTATTGGGAAAACAAGCGAACCACCATCCACAAGCAAGAGAAAGAATTGCAGGCAACTATCGAACGTTATGAAAAAGACATCGAGGAGATTGGCAAAACACGGAAAGATGTGCTGAAACGGGCTAAAGAACAGGCTGAAGAACTGCTCCGCGAAAGCAACAAGCGTATAGAAACAACCATTCGCGAGATTAAGGAGGCACAAGCCGAAAAGGAACGAACTAAGCGTATTCGCGAAGAACTGAACGAGTTCCGTACCTCGGTCGAACAAGTAGACGCTGTTGCCAACGACGAATTTATCGCCAAGAAGATTGAACAGATAAAGCGTAGAAAGGAAAGGCACGAGAAACATATTAAGGAAAAGGCCGAGAAACAGAAGAAGGCTGCCGAGCAAATAAGGGAGGCTGTAAGCAAGAAACAATCGCCCATGGCCGAAATTAAGCCTGGCGATGCAGTAAAGATGAAAGGCCTTTCAACCGTTGGACGTGTAGAATCGCTCGACAATAACGGCATGGCCTTGGTGGTGTTCGGGGGTATGCGCTCTAAAATGGACGTCAAACGACTTGAACTGGCTACCCAAACGGAGAAAGAGCAAGCCAAACAATACACCATGAGTAGAGAAACGCGGCAAACTATCGACGAGCGTAAGAGCCACTTTCACCAAGATCTCGACATCAGAGGCGAACGTGGCGACGAGGCACTTAATGCCGTGATGCACTTCATCGACGATGCCATTCTTGTGGGCATGCCCCGTGTGCGCATCCTCCACGGCAAGGGCAACGGCATTCTTCGCCAACTTATCCGACAGTACCTAGCCACCGTACCCAACGTAACATCATTTAAAGACGAGCATGTGCAGTTCGGCGGTGCAGGCATTACGGTGGTCGACCTATAAGTTGAATGTTCTCATCACGCATAAACGTCCAAGGCTAAGTTTACTTGAACATGGCTGTGGCAGTAAACATATCTTTCGCGAAACAAGAAAAGAGTTGGCTGAAATCACACCATAATCATGTTATGGCCATTGATAAAAATAAAATGAATGCCTGCATCAAGCAGCAATTGCAAAGGACGCCTTATATATAAGGTGTCCTTTTCTTTCAACCCCCTTTTAAAGTAAACATATAATGCGGTGACTTCCATTTCTACTACAATCAGGAGACGTTCATCCATAGTTCTCGTTTAAATTGAACAATAAATAGGACAAAGCGAAGAAGATTGAAGATTATTGTAAAATAAAGTTGCTTTTATGATGAAGATGTAAAATTAAATCACTAATTTTGCAGCGTAAGTTGTGGCGGATTTCCAGACAAATCACCATGGGGATTGGCGCAGAACTCCTCTACAATATCATGATTCAACATTAATACACCATGGAAAAACTAAAAAAACATTTATGAAAACAACATTTTCTAAAACATCCAAGCTCATTGCATTGACAATGATGCTCCTCGTTTCGTTTACTGTTTTCACCGCTTGCGGCAGTGATGACGACGATGAATCTAACACTGTAAAAATTGATGGTCAAGAAACTAAGGTGGTCAGCATGACTGCCCAAGAAACTGATGAAGATGCAATCATTGTATTGGGAATAGAATCAATAGAGAAGAATGAAAGACCGTTAGAAACGCTTAACTTATCGCTCTCCACCAAGGATTATGGTAAAACTGTTCATTGCGAATCTAGTGGTATTACTAGTTCTCTTTTCGATAATACGGCTAAGTTAGATAGAGGAAGTCAATTTACGGTAAGTAAGAACGAAGATGGCGTTTACAAAATAACGTTCCAGTTAGCGCAAACTTTGGGAAAAAAGACAAGGACCGTAGCAGGAAAGTACGAAGGAAAGCCCAACACAGCCAAATAATTCAAGGAAAGCAGCTTAATATGCAGTGTTAGACAACTATTTGTAACATATCCATAAGTGGTGGTGTTAGCTAGGGCAGTGATTTAAATCCTGCGCAAGCTACATCACCACGAATTAAGGCCGTGTCCCTCCCCACTATATTATAGGGCCTGGAACACGGCCTTTTGAACTTATTTTGTAACTTAGTGGGTAAAACATGCCCTTTTGAAAGGTCAATAGACAAACCAATGCGCACTTTTAACTACCACTCACTAAAGCTCCGTAAGTGCAGAACCACAAGCATATATTAATGAAAGTCTGAAACAAAAAGGTTCTTAGATTGGCATAACTAACTGAAACATGAGTATCTTTATGTATTGAAGTCGTCTTGGTTTCTAATGTTTTATAAATTGAGAAAAGTTTGCCGTCTTTGTGATGCCAACACAAGATAAACACTCCTAATCATATACGATGTGCAGGACAAATCAACCATCGGCATGTCAACTCTCAGACTTATCAACTCAAAAAACATCAACTCACAAACTTGTCAACTCAAAAACTCATCAGCACTTCAACTCATCAGCTCATCAACATACAAACTCATATCAACTCACAAACTCACCCAATCACCAACTTATAAATTCATATCAACCCTCTTTAGCCTTTCTAGATTGGTCGTTGACTCATAATTTTTCATGCCCAAATACTCGCTTTTAGATCCTAAAAACCTACTTTTTAACGATTTTTCGCCCTATTCAGCCACGTGTTTCATGGTC